>JAFWCS010000181.1 GCA_017534365.1 Clostridia bacterium
GGTATCCATGTAATTTGCAAAGTGCGTATCAAAGGTCGCGAAGATCTCGCCGTCGAAATTCCGGATCTTCTCCGCGGCTGCCGGAACGATCGCACATGCTTCCTTCGAGCCGAGTGCGCCGTCCACAAAATCCTTCTGCATATCCACAACGATCAAAATATGTTTCATTCGGAAACTCCTTCCCGCAGCTCCGGATCGATCTCTCTGCTTTTGAAATAATACAGCCGGTCCCGCTCACCGATGGGCCGCAGCACCCGGCAGGGGTTGCCGACGGCCACGACGTTTGCCGGCAGATCCTTTGTTACCACGCTCCCCGCGCCGATCACGGTGTTTTCCCCCACCGTCACCCCCGGCAGCAGAACCGCCCCGGCGCCGATCCAGCAGTTGCGTCCGATCGTAACGGGCATATTGTATTGATACTGCTGCTCGCGCAGCGCCGGCAGGATCGGATGCCCCGCCGTCGCGACGATGACGTTCGGCGCGAACATCACGTGATCGCCCACGTAGATGTGGGTATCGTCCACGAGGGTCAGATTGAAATTCGCATAAACATGGCTGCCGAAATGCACGTGGCGGCAGCCCCAGTTGCTGTGCAGCGGGGGTTCGATATAGCAGTCCTCGCCGATCTCGGCAAACATTTCCCGCAGCAGCGCCTCGCGTTTCTCCATCTCGGAGGGGCGGGTCTGGTTGAAGTCATACAGGCGCTCCAGGCAGAGGAACTGCTGCCGCAGGACCTCCGGATCCCGCGGCAGAAACAGATCGCCGCTGTGGAGCTTCTCATATTCCGTCATAACGCTTCCTCCGTTTCCGTCTGTAGTTCCGCAAGCCCGTAGCCGTTGATCCCCTTGCGCTGCATGGCGCCGAGGATCTTTTCGCGCACGTTGCCGTATTTCGGCTCGAGCGAGGATAAAAAGGCCTTCATCTCCTGCCGCTCTGTCGCGCCGTCCGCCGGGCACTTGCTTTTCACTACCGGCAGTCCCTCGCGCCGCGCGACCCGCGCGCAGTCGCTCTCACGCGCAAAAATCAGCGGGCGGATCATATAGAGCTCCTTGCGGGAAAGATACGTCACGGGCATGAAGCAATCCAGCGTGCCGCCGTTGAGGAGATTCATCATCAGCGTTTCGGCCACGTCGTCGAGATGGTGGCCGAGCGCGAGCTTGTTGCAGCCGGCCTCCTTCGCCGCGTTATGGAGCGCGCCGCGCCGCATCCGCGCGCAGAGCGAGCAGGGATTCTGCTCCTGCCGCACGTCAAAGATCAGCTCCGCCAGCCGCGTGCGTTTGATGATATACTCGACCTGCAGATCCCTGCACAGTGCCTCGATTGCGCTGTAATCGCCGTCCGCGCCGCCAAAGCGCGGATCAATCGTGATCGCAACGACCTCGAAGGGCTGCGGATAAAACGACCGCATGCGCGCAAGCGCAGCGAGCAGACTGACGGAATCCTTGCCGCCGGAGACGCCAACGGCGATCCGGTCGCCCGCCCGGATCATATCGTATTGCTGGCAGGCGGAGCGCATCAATCCAAGCAGCTTCTGCATCTTACGGTTCCTCCATCTGCACCGATTCGGCCGACAGGGCCCTCCCGCTCTTCGGGTCGATCTCAAACAGACAGCCGTTGAGCATGCAGGGGCCGTCCGCCGCCTCGAAGCGGGTCGGCATCCCGGTTTTCAGCCAGGCGACGGAAAGCTCCGGCTGAATGCCGAGCACGGACCGCTTCGGCCCGGTCATGCCGAGATCCGTGATGTAGCCCGTGCCGCCCGGCAGCACGCCGGCGTCCGCCGTCATGACGTGGGTGTGCGTACCGAACAAGGCGGAAACCTTGCCGTCCAGATAATAGCCCATCGCCTTTTTTTCCGCCGTGGCCTCCGCGTGGAAATCCACCAGAATGACGCGGCAGTCCTTCAGCTGCGCGAGCACGGCGTCCATCGCGTCAAAGGGGTTGCTGCCGCGGTCCATATAAGCCGAGCCGAGCAGATTCACGACGCCCACGGACGTGTAGCCCAGATCCGCCACCGTGAAGCCCCGGCCCGGGCAGCTTGTGTGAAAATTCACCGGGCGCAGCAGATCCGTCCGGCTGTCAAGCAGGTCGTAGCATTCCCTGCGCCGAAACACGTGGTTCCCGGTCGTGATCACGTCCACGCCGCTGTCAAAGACCGCGCGGGCGGACTGCGGGGTAATCCCGTTGCCGGCCGCGGAGTTTTCTCCGTTGGCGATGCAGAAATCAACGGCCAGCTGCCGTTTCAGGCGCGGCAGCGCCTTCTGCAGATAATTGCAGCCTGCGGACGAAACGACGTCGCCGATGGCAAGAACGCGCATATGCTTTTCCCTTTCCAGACAACGCCGCACAGCGCAGCTGCGCGGCGGTATTTCAAAAAAGGGGCTGCCGTGCGACAGCCCCCAGATTGTTTATTTTGCGAAGTCGACGGCGCGGCTCTCACGGATCAGGTTGACCTTGATCTGGCCGGGATACTCCATGCTTTCCTCGATCTTCTTTGCGATATCGCGGGCAAGCAGCACCATCTTGTCGTCGTTGACCGCCTCAGGCTTGACCATGATGCGCACCTCGCGGCCGGCCTGAATGGCGAAGGAGCGTTCCACGCCGTCAAACGCGGTCGCGATCTCCTCCAGCTTCTGCAGGCGTTTGATGTAATTCTGCACGTCCTCGCGCCGCGCGCCGGGACGCGCCGCCGAAACGGCGTCCGCCGCCTGCACGAGCACGGCCGTGATGGTCTTCGCCTCCACGTCGCCGTGATGCGCCTTGATGGCATGCAGGATATTGTCATGCTCCTTGTAGCGCTTGGCGAATTCCACGCCGAGATCCACGTGGGAGCCTTCCATCTCATGGTCGAGCGCCTTGCCGATATCATGCAGCAGGCCCGCGCGCTTCGCCGATTTCACATCGGTGCCAAGTTCCGATGCCATCAGCCCGGCGATGTAGGAGACCTCCAGCGAATGATTCAGCACGTTCTGGCCGTAGCTGGTGCGGTAGCGCAGCCGGCCGAGCAGCTTGACGATCTCGGGATGCACCCCGTTGACGCCGGCGCGGATGAGCGCGTTTTCGCCGGTCTGCTTGATCGTCTGCTCCACCTCGCGCTTGGCTTTTTCATACATTTCTTCAATGCGCGCGGGATGGATGCGGCCGTCGGCCACCAGCTTCTCGAGCGTCAGGCGCGCGATTTCGCGGCGCACCGGCTCAAAGCTGGAAACCGTGATCGCTTCCGGCGTATCGTCGATGATCAGGTCCACGCCCGTGATCATCTCAAGGGCGCGCACGTTGCGGCCCTCGCGGCCGATGATGCGACCCTTCATTTCATCATTGGGCAGGGTGACGACGGAGACAGTCGCCTCTGCGGCGTGATCGGCCGCGCAGCGCTGAATGGCGGTGGAAATGATCTCCCGCGCCTTCTGATCCGCGTCGTCGCGCAGGCGCTGCTCCATCTCCTGGATGCGCAGGGCCTTTTCGTGATCCAGCTCCTCGTCGAGGACGCTGAGGATCTCCTGCTTCGCCTGTTCCTTCGTCAGACCGGAGATCTTCTCGAGCATTTCAAACTGGCTCTTTTTCAGGCTTTCGACCTCTTCCAGACGGCTCTCCGCCGCCTTGATCTTGTTGTTGAGGGTCTCTTCTTTCTTTTCGAGGTTGTTGGTCTTTTTGTCGAGGGTTTCTCCTTCTGGCTGATCCTGCGCTCGAGCTGCTGCACTTCCTTGCGCCGGTCGCGCAGTTCGCGTTCGGTTTCGGTGCGCTGCTTGTGGATCTCGTCCTTGCCTTCGAGCACGATCTCTTTTTTCTTTGCTTCCGCAGCCGCGATGGCGTCGCTGATGATTTTATTTGCTTCCTGCTCCGCCGAACCGATGGCCGCTTCCGCGACTTTCTTCCTATGCAAACCGCCAAGCAGGAAGCCGGCCACGAGGGCGGCGACCGCAATGACGATTAAAATAAGAATCCATGTCCAGGTATGCACTGTCTTGCGTTCCTCCTTCTTTAAAAATTTGTTAAGGACGCCGCCAACCGGCGGCAGACAGCGGCAAAAATGCCGCAGTTGAAATAATCATTTCAGTCCCGGGTGTTCGGGCCTGCCGCAAAACGGCAAACCGCTTGGCAACAGAACACCATTGTATCTATAGTATACTTTTAAGGAGGAATTGTCAAGTTTTTTTGTGGAGGTTTTTTAAAAATTCGCTTGACTTTCCGCGAAACGGGTGTTAATATGAATCTAATACAGAACACGTTGACGCAGACCGCCGCCGGCATCCCGCTTTTTTCAGAGAGTCTCTCCCCGCGCTGCAAGAGAGATAAAAAGCCGCCGGAGGTCACCACTGCTGAGTGCCGCCGAAACAAGGCCGGCCGTTTCGACCGCGTTAAGGTCGCCGAGCGCCGCGCGCAGCGCGGAACAACGGGTGGAACCGTGGAGCCTTCGCTTCATCCTGTTACGGCAGGATGGGGCGTTTTTGTTTTTGAAAGGAAATTATTAAAATGGGATTTGTGAGATTATATTGTCCAACTTGCGGAGCAGGGATTGAGCTTGACAATTCACGCGAATATGGGTTCTGCCAATATTGCGGAACAAAAGTTGTTCAGGATAAAATCGTCGTTGAACACCGAGGTAGTGTTGAAATTGATCGTTCGTCCGAAATTAGGAATCTACTGATCCTTGCAAATGAATTAACCTCTCAAAATCGCATTGAAGAAGCGGAATCCTATTATAATCGTGTGCTAGAATATGATGTCAATAACCCTACAGCA
>JAFWCS010000182.1 GCA_017534365.1 Clostridia bacterium
ATCGTTCTGCGCGCACTGCCGCAGGAATTCGTCGATCAGAAAGCCGCTCTCATCCTCCATGGCGGCGCGGCGGTTCGCATACCAATAGACCGGATCGTCGATCTCGCCCTCCAGCGCCTCACGCGGCTGATTGTAATGCAGATCGGAGCTGACGGCCAGGCGCAGCGCCTGCGGCGCGGCATCCGCCGCGGCAGCGGGCAGCGCGGGCAGGAGCAGCAGCAGGCTCAGCAGCAGCGCAAACGGTTTTTTCATTTCGGCACCTCTTCCCTTCTTTTTTCCGTTTCTATTCTAACAGATAATCAACGGAAAGTACAGAAAAATTTTCGCCGGATTCTTGCAATTGCCTGCCTTTTCATGTATAATTATAATGAAAAGATATTGCCGCCCGTCGGCAATGCGGCAGTTGGGGAGGAAACGGCATGGCAGACTCCAAAGAACAGGCCTCCGGCCTGCATCTGAACGTAAAATCCATCATCGGCATCTGCATCCTGCTGCTGGTAATCCTCGTGGGCGCCGGCGTGCTCACGCAGGTGATGCCGCGCGGCGAATACTTCAGCTATCCGGAGCAGACCTATCTGCTCGAGGACGGCAGCGTCGTGACGCTGTGCGACCCGGCGGCGGAGATCGAATCGGGCGGCGAAAAGCTGCAGCTGCCCGCCTATCTTGACCTGCTGGCGGAGAACGGAATCCGCATTCAGCGCGCGCCGGCCGGCTTTGACCCGGCGAGCGCAAAGGAGGACGTCGGCGGCCATATCATCAACGACACCTATCATGAGATCGACTACAAGATGCCGATCTGGAAGATCGCGGCGTCGTTCGTGCTCGTCTTCGGCAGCAAGAACGCCACGACGGGCCTTGCGATCATCGTGTTCATCGTGCTCGTCGGCGGCACCTTCCTGATCCTGTATGAACGCGGCGTGCTGCGGTATATCATGGCCGTCATCATCCGGAAATTCGAAACCAGAAAGTATCTGCTGCTGAGCATCATGGTGTTCATCTGCATGCTGCTCAGCTCCACGGCGGGCATCCTCGAGGAATCGGTGACGCTCGTGCCCCTCGCCTGCGCCATTTCGCTCGCGCTGGGCTGGGATTCGCTGGTGGGCCTGGGCATCAGCCTGATCGCCGTGGCCTTCGGCTTCACCGCCGCGACCTTCAACCCCTTCAACGTGGTCACGGTGCAGAAGCTCGCGGGCATTCCCGTCTTCAGCGGCATGTGGCTGCGGCTGATCACTTTCGCGCTGGTTTACGGCGTGCTGGTCGGCTTCCTGATCCTTTACGCAAAGAAGATCGAGAAGCATCCGGAAAAATCCATCTGCTATGAGAGCGACCGCGAAATGCGCGAAAAATACAAGCTCGAAAACAATCTGGACGTGCTCTCGGATCCGGGCGTGCGCCGCGCGACACGCGCCTTCGTGGCCTGCATGGGCGGCGTGCTGGTGTGCATCGTGCTGGATTTCGCGCTCGGCCTCGGCAGCTATCTTTCCCTGCCCGGCATGGCGCTGCTCTTCACGGTCGGCGGCCTGCTGGCCGGCTACTTCTCCGGCCTGCGCGGCAAGGCGCTGCTCGCCGGCTTCTGGCGCGGCGTCAAGACGATCGCCCCCGCCATCCCGCTGATCTTCTTCATCCTCGCGATCACCTACATTCTGGACGAAGGGCACATCGTTCACA
>JAFWCS010000183.1 GCA_017534365.1 Clostridia bacterium
GCGGCGATCTCAGCGCCGTAAGCCATCGCGCCCTCGATGTGCGACATGCCGAATTGCAGACCGATGACGGCGACGTTCAGTTTTTTCTTCATAAGCTGATCCTTTCGTTTCGAAATCTGAACGTATTCTAACATTTTCCATGAAATAATGCAATGCATTCTTGCGCAGACTGCGCCGGCCATCCGCAAAAATAATCGGCGAATGTGCAGCTGAAATCTTGACTTTATTTATGAAACAAAGTATATTTATTACAAGCATACTTATTTTGGAGAATAAAATGACAAAAAAATTCAAACAACTTGCAGCGCTCTGTCTGAGCCTGCTTCTTCTGCTGACCGGGCCTGCCTTCGCCGGCGCCGCCGACGCGCAGCCGTGGTATTGGGAAACCCTCGGCGCGAACGCTGCGGCGCAAGCCGGACTGGACGGCGCGGGCGTAACCGTTGCGGTCATTGATTCCGGCGTCAACCGGCAGCACGCGGATCTGATCGGCGCGGACATATCAGGTTATAATTTTCTGGGCCGTCTCCCCGACCGGGACGTCACGGCCTTCGGCGACGACGCGGGGCACGGTACGCTGGTTGCCGGCCTGCTCGCGGCGACCCCCGGCAACGGGATCGGCGCGGACGGGCTGACACCGGGGGCTTCGCTGCTGATGCTGCGCTGCTTTTCCGCGCTCGGGGGCAGCGCAAACGCCGGCAGCGGCGCGGTCGAAACCGTAGAGGCAGCCGTGCGCTACGCGATCGCGCAGGGCGCGGACGTGATCAACATGAGCATCGGCGGCACAAAGGCCGGCCTGCAGGCCCTTGAACCTGTGTTTCAGGAGGCCGCGGACGCCGGCATCCTGCTGGTCGCCGCCGCCGGCAACACGGGCGGAACCGCCGTTTATTACCCCGCCGCCTTCGACTGCGTGACAGGCGTCGGCTGGCTGAGCAAAAGCGGCGAAGTCTCCGCGCTCTCGCAGCGCAACGCAACAGTGTTCGTCGTTGCGCCGGGTGACGACATTCTCGGGCCGGACTACCGCACCGAAACCGGCATGCGCACGGATTCCGGCAGCTCCTTCGCGGCGCCGATCGTTTCCGCCCTTGCGATCATGGCCAAGCAGGCCGACCCGGCGATTGACACGCAGGCGTTTCGCACGCTGCTGCAGCGCTGCGCGGATGACCTCGGCGCGCCGGGCTATGATGAAGCCTACGGCTACGGCTCCGTTACGGTTTCCGGCTTTGTGCAGGCCCTGCGCGCGCCGCAGCCGATCACCTATGATTGCGGCGGCGGCGAACTCCTTCCCGGAGACTATGACACCGGCTATCAGATCGGCGTTTCACAAGTTGATTTGCCGGCGGCGCAGCGGGAAGGCTTTGATTTTGCCGGCTGGTTCACGGATCCGGACTGCACGGAACCCTTCAACGGCATTGCGCCGGGCTCGATCGATCCGCTGACGCTTTACGCCGGATGGGAAGCGTGTCCGGAACCGGAGCCGGAGCCGCAGGAGGTCTGCCCGCTTTGCGGGAGGACGCACACCGGCTTTTTCGGACGCATCGCCGCGTTCACCCACCACTTGATCTTTACGCTCGGGCGTATGCTCGGCTTTTTTCAAAACGAAGCATCGTTTCTAACTCGACAAAACATGGGGGTTGAAAAATGAAGATGATGAAGAGAATGCTCGCCGCGTTCCTCGCTGTGCTGATGGTGGCCGGGGCGGTTCCCGCTTCCGCCGCAGCCGCGCTTGCCGACGGCAGCGGTCTGCCTTCCAGACTGCAGACTGCGGACGGCGCGGTCGACGTCGGCGACGACTGGGAAACGACCTTCCCCTACGGCACCTTTGCCTTTGCAAACAGCGAAGCGGCGATCACGGAGGGCGGGGACGCCGCGCTGATCCGGGTCTTCCGCCTCGGCGGCACCAAGGGCCGTGCGACCGTGGCTGTCAGCTTTGCGCCGGCCGTGATGCCGATCGGCGAAAACGTTTACGGCTATGCGCTCGCTGCCGGCGGCGATGATCTTGTGATCGAGGCGGAGGATCCGCTGCCGATCGCGCAGTATCAGCCGGTCGGCCGCGATCCGGATCCGGAGGAGACCAAGGTGCGCGTGCGGCGGGCCGAGCGGGGCGACGACTGGGTGTTTTCGATCAACGCGCAGGCGGATTCCTACCGCTGGCAGGTCGGATCCGACAAGGTCTGGCATTTCATCGAGGACGCCGTCGAACCGACCTTGCCCGCTGCAAAAGCGGACGCGCTGGGCTATGATTTTCGCTGCGTTTTCACAAAAAACGGCGTAACTTACTGCACGGATTCCTTCAACGGCGTGCGCTACGTGAAGCCGGAGCCGGAAGTCCTGCCCGAAATGCCGGACGATCTGGATCTGAATCCGCCGCAGACCTTCAGCAGACTGGAAACGGATCCGGCGGATCCCTATCTCGGCTATACCTTTGCGCTCACCTTTGCGGACGGCGAATCCGTGAAGACCCTTCGCGTCACGGCGACGGAGGATGAGATCGCCGAATGCATGGAGCAGTGCACCTTCACGCTGATGGCCTGCGACGGCGGCAGTCTGTATGATACGGCAAACACGCTGATCCTCGCGGTCGGCGACAACGACGCGCCCGATCCGTTTTCGATCGGCTTTGTCGAAACGGAAATCACTGCGGACAAGGCGGACGGCTACGCACGCCTGGCCGTGCAGCGCACCGGCGGCAACCAGACGATGGTTTCCGTTGCGTTTGAGACGAACGACGGCACCGCCAAAAAGGGAACGGACTATACCGCCGTTTCCGATGAGCTTTCGCTCTACGGCGACGCCATGCTGCAATATATCGATATCCCGCTGATCAACGACGGGATCGCGGACGACGCGCCGCGGGACCTGACGGTCACGCTGAAGGGGCTGAAGGGCGACAGCGCCGGCATCGGCACGCTGACCCGGACGGAAGCGACGGTGCATCTGATCAACACTGCGAAATCGGAGACCCGCAACCTCGCGACCGCGCTGACGGACGCAGACGCCGTGGATCTTTCCGGCCGCATCGATGAGGCCGGCGGCTCCGCCGTGACCGTTTCCCCCAAGCCGGTCGTCGGGCAGCAGGTCGAAACGCCCGCGCCGCTGGAGGCGGCCATCCTCGGCTACGACGGCAGCGATATGCAGCTGCAGTCCTACGATTACGGCGCGGTGCATCTGAGCCGGTACGGCTACAGCGATTATGACTCCCAATACTGGACGGAATCCCTGGATCTGCTCTCTCTGGGCCTCAACTGGGAAGGCGGAGAGCGGACCGACAACGGCTGGCGGATAAAAAGTGACGACGACGCCTCGGCAACGCTCTGGCTCGCCAACCTGCCGCAGCTTTATACAGGCTTCTACGGCTCATACAACTTCAGCGCGGAATGGGCGCAGTATATGTCGGCCTTCAGCGACGCTTATACTTATCCCTGGGCTTCCGTCATCAGATCCAACGGCACCAACTACGAATACACCAACTGCAATCCCCGGGTCGACGGCAGCAAGCTTACATACGACAAGACAGGCGTCCTGCGCCCCGACTGGGGAATTACCGAAGATGTTGCCGGCCTGCGCCTCGGTCTGACCGCCGGCTGGACCACCTCGACCGAGGATGCGATCTGTGAGATCACCTCGGCAACCCTCTACCGCCGCGCGTTCAGTCAGGAAATGAACCTGCGCATCCACACCGCCAACGACGGTGAAAACGGCGGCCTCTCGATCCGCACGGCGCCGGACGGCGCGGCAGTCCTCACAACGGATTCCGGTGTGTACGCCGCCATTCGTCCTTCTGTCACGCTCGAGCAGAATTCGGGCGGCGTTACCTACGGCGGCAAGCTGTTTGTCGGCAGCAAGATCCGGGTCTCTCTGGGCGAAAGCGCAGTCACCAGCTTTTCTCCTTATTTCGGCGACCAGCTTTCTTCCGCCGTCTATCTGACCCGCGCGGACGGCTCCGTGATGAACAACGCCTTGATCAGCCGCGTTTCCGGAACAAACGATTTCATCATCACCATGCTCTGGGACGGCATGACAGAAGCGGATCTCACCGATACTTATACGATCAACGTCGTCCTGACGCGCAAGCAGGATCTGATCCTGGACGTGTCGCCCTCCGTTGAGCGCATGAAAGACGAAAACGGGCAGACCCTCGCCGCCATCGACCCGGCCGGGATCCCCGACGCCTGGCAGCTTTTCCTCGACTCCGGCAAACGTTATATCACTGTTGGCACGAGCAAGGTCAAGCGCGCTGCGCCGCACTTTGAAACCGGCATCACGGAGACCCGCATCGACGTTGCCAACGCGCAGATCACCGGCGCCGTTCTGACCGAAGCCGGGATGGAAAACGTGCAGTGGATCAATTTCAACTGCGACAGCGAGGACCGCATTCTGTATAACGACCGCATGTATAACGGCGACGAGAAGATCTGGCTGAACGTGCCCGACCTGACGCAGGCGAACATGCGATTCCTCTATTATCAGAAATCCTTCCTTTCGGCCACCTCCGTCATGCGCGCCTCCATCGATTCGGTTGCCGTCTACTGGGACGGGGACAACAACGGCAGAATCGACGGCGCGATCAACAAGGAAACCGGCACCTTTGAGATCGCGCCCGGAAGCGACGACGGTCTGGTCCTGTATCTGGAGCCGAATACGGATTATTCCGAAACGCTGTTCCGCTACGCGGCCAACCGCGCCGGCACGCTCTGTCAGATGTATCTGAAGATCCACTATGTGATGACGCCGCGCGCGCTCTCGCCCGAGCCCGGGCAGGAGAATCTGCGCGCGCAGGTCCTGCCCGCCTTCACGACCAGCGTGACCGATCCGTCGATCTACAACAGTCTGACGGACGAGCTGCGCAGCTACCGCTATATCCTCAGCGGCGTCGGTGCGGACGGCAGCTACACCTCCGACGGTCACAGCATGTTCGGCGCGGAAGCTACCACGCCGCAGTTTGTGGACGTGCCCCTCGGCGGCGACCGAAACCCGGCCGCGCCCGCCACGGTCGACGGCAAGGAGCAGTACGTCTGGGCGCCGGATTATCGCGGCAACCTCATCTATCCCTATGCCATGCCGGAGCCGATCATCATCGACCACACCATCGCGGGCGACAATTTCGCGCTCGCGCCCTCCGCAAAGATGGTGGACGGCGCGCTGACAATGGACGAAGCGGACCGCGCGAATCTCAACGGCTATCTCGGCTCCTTCGTGGGCAACAGCACTGTCGCGCTCTGCGTGCAGCAGCAGGCCGTGACAGCCGATCAGCTCGCCGCGGATCCGAACCACAATACGCCGCAGCCGGAGCACGCCGCGCTCATTCCGAACAACACTACGCCGGATGAGAGCTATCTTTCGGTCGCGGACAACGACAATGCCGACACGCAGGGCGATTTCGATTCGAGCGAATCCGAGAACGCTTATCCGGAATTCGACCTGAACATGGGCATGGAGATCCCAAAGCTCAATTTCGGCTGCACGGAGCACGATTTCATCAGCTACTCCTCCAACGGCCTTGAACGCGCGATCTCCATTTCGATCCCGGTTGCAAGCTATTCCAAAAAGCCCGGCAAAGAGGGCAGCTGGAACGGCCCGCTCGGGACGATGGGGCGCGCCGCCAAGCAATGGTACAACGTCGCGCTGTTCTTTGTGTGCAGGGATCCGCTGGTGCTCACGGCAACCGACAGCAGCTATGACGACGCGACCGCGCTCCACGGCGGCAGCCTGAATTCCGCAAGCTTCATCGTCGTATTCATTATCTCCGGCGCGCTGAAATTCAAATACAATCCCGTGGAGAACGAATACAAATTCGTGCAGTATTCCGTCGGTGCGCTTGCGAATCTCTTCTTCAAAGCAAAGCATCGTTTTGCGCCCTGCCCGCTGGTCTACGTCTTTCTCAAGGTCGGCTTCAAGGTGAATATCGGCACGGGCGGCTCCTTTGAATTCGAGCTCAAAGAGGAGAAGCCGACCGTCGGCGTTCACGGCTCCGAGCTGGAGACCCTGACGCTGCGCAAGGGAAAATACTATACGATCCCGATCAAATATAAAACCTTTAACGTCAGATTCAACGGAAAAATGGCGCTCGAGCTGTATGAGGACGCCGCCTGTACCCGGCGGGTCAGCGGCGCGAGCAACGGCTTCCTCAATTCCGACGGCGGGAAAAAGATCACCGTCACCATGATCCGCGGAGACGGCTATACCTTCAAGGACGGAAAGACCTGTTATCTGCGGCTGACAGCGATCAAGAACACCACGGTCACATACCTTGCCATGGTCTCCTCTCAGCGCAAGGTGCAGTATTGGACCGGCGTTGAGATCACGCCGGAGATCTATGTCAACGCGGGCGCCGGCGTTGGCGTGGAACTGGCCAAATTCGAGCTGTACGCAAAGCTCAACGTCTCGGCCGCCATGACGATCGCGCCACACAATTTCGACGAAAGCTTCAAGTTCAACAGCTTCAAGATAACGATCGCGATCGCCTACAAGCTCGTGCTCCTGTTCTATTCCAGCACGAAGGATCTGATCAGCTACACGATCAAATATGACGGCGAGACCGGCAAATGGTCGCATTCCTACAGCGCGATCGGCGGCCTTTACGGCGATGATCTCGGCACGCTCTCCGTTACAGACAGCAGCGGCAGCACCTATGACGCGATCCTGCGTCTGCCGGAGGATCCTTCCGGCACGCAGACCGTCTACAGCCGGAAGGAAAAGCAAAGCCCCTTCTCCCTGCTTTCCTACCACGCCAATGACGCGGCCGTTCCGTTTGAGCTGGCCGGCTACAGCGGCAGCAGCGACGCGGCAAAACTCGCGGACGGACTGACCGCCGGCTACGATTACAAGGTCGTCACGCTTGACGGCGAGAACTATGTGTTCTACACCATCGGCCGCAGCAGCGCGCGGCACGCGAACGACAATTCCATGCTCGTCCTGTCGCGGCTCGAGATGACCGGCGTGCAACCCGGGCTCGTGAATCCGGCGGATCCGGAATCCGCAACGCCTTATATTCCCGTCGACGTGCTGGCAAACGGCGAAGCCGACGGCGCGGGCGACCTCGCCTTCCACGCTTCGGCGCAGGACGGCGCGCTCGTCGCCGCCTGGGTCAGCTACGCGAACGTCACGACAGCGAACGGAGAAACGATCTTTGACACGTTCGATCAGGCTGTTCACAACACCGTCGTCAGGACCGCAAGCTTCACGCCTGGCAGCAGCCGCTTCACGCCCGCCGTCACAGTCAGCGGCGCGGCCGGCGCAAACGTGAACACGCCCACCGCGACCGGCGACGCCGTGATCTATACGCAGGCGCGTCACGCTTCGCGGGAAGAGCTGGAGGCGCAGACCGCGCTCTATCGCGCCTACCTTGACAAGATCGGCTACGGTGAAAATGCAGAGGATCCCGCGCGCAGAGAGATCGGCGCCTACCGCCTGGCAACCC
>JAFWCS010000184.1 GCA_017534365.1 Clostridia bacterium
CACGATGGCGCAGGCGCTCCTGCTCTCCACGACGAACGTCATCATCGGCAACACGATCGGCATCCAGCCGATGCACATGTACGTGATGTATCTCATTTCCGTGATCACCAATATCCCGCTCACGATGGTGCGCGCGAATATGGTGGACAACGTGAAATACAAGGAGGGCAAATACCGCCCCTATCTGCTGCGCATGGGCATCCCGACGATCGCCGTTTCGCTCCTGTTCGTCTTCACGCCCTATGGAAAGGTGCATTATCTCGTGCGCTGCATCCTGATCTTTATTTATAATTTCGCGCTGCAGTTTTTCTATAATTTCTTCTATGACGCCTATGAAAATCTGATCCACGTGCTCTCGCCGAATTCGCAGGAGCGCACGAACGTCACGGCGATCAAGAGCATGATCTATTCCCTCTCGCCCACGATCACAAATTTCGTCACCCCGCTGATTGCCGCGAAGGTCGCCAACGGCAACATGTATGACCTGCGGGTCTACCGGTGGCTTTATCCCTTCATCGCCGTGATCGGCGTCGGCCTGCTGATCGTCGTCTACGCCCGCACGGAGGAGAAGATCGTCATCGCCAAGACGCACCCGATGAAGATCCGGTTCACGGACGCGCTGCGCGAGGTGGCAAAAAACAAGTATTTCTGGATCATTTCGCTCGCCGGCTGGCTGGGCTTCCTCGAGACCTGCACCTACGTCGTGCTGCAGTGGCTCTATAACTACGCCCATCTCTGCACGCCGGAGCAGTATTCGCTCATTACGCTCATCCGCGGCACGGCCTACAGCTGGGGCATGATCCTTGCGCCCTTTGCCGTCAAACGCTGGGGCAAGAAAAAGGTGCTGATCGTCACGAATATCGTCAACATCTTCTTCCTCGCGCTCGTTTATCCGCTGATGGGCTCGATCTGGACGGTGCTGCTGTGCATGTATATGAATTCCGTGGCGGATTCCTTTATCCTCGTGCTCAACCCTGCCATCCAGGCGGATATCCGCGATTATCAGCAGTATAAGAGCGGCGAGCGCATCGACGGCATGTTCGGCGCGGTGGCGCTCATCGGCTCGTTCATCACGATGGCGACCAGCTCCGTGCTGCCGGCCGTCTATGAAAAATACGGCATTTATTCCGGGAACGGTTATGAGAACATGTACGACGTGCTTTATGATATAAACGTGCTGTATAAGCTCGTCGGCGTGCTGGTCATTCTCTCCGCCGTGGGCGCGGCGCTGAACGTCATCCCGTATTTCTTCTATGATCTGACGGAAACAAAGCAGAAAAGCATCATCAAAATATTGCAGATCCGCGCGATGTTTGAGGATTACGGCAACGGCGTGCTGACCGATGAGGACATGCGAAGCACCGTGTCGATGATCCGCGAAGCCAAGGCGCGCGTGGCCGGGGGACGCGCGGATACGGAGGCGCTGAAAAAGAAAAAAGCCCCCAAAGCGGAGCTGAAAGCAGCGCAGGCCGCCAACGAAGACTATGAGATCTCCGAAGCGATCCTCAGCGAGCTCGAGCGGTTCACCACGCCCGCCGGGCAGGCCAGACGCGCCTGGGCGCAGGCCGTTGCTTCCCGCGGGATCGGCGGCGTTGCCGGGACGGAAGCGGACGTTCTCGCCGCGGCAAGGGCGCTGCCGACCGCAACGCCGGACGAGCGCCTGATCCGCAAGGAAGCGATCGCGGACGCGAAGCTCGCGCTGCGCTGCAAAAAGGCGGCGCTGAAGTATTATCCGCAGGGGATCACGGCTTTCGATGAAGGCGCGCTGAACGCCCTGTATGAAAAAGAAAAAACGCTTGGCGAAAAGAAGGCGGCGCTGCTGAAAGAAAAGGCCGGCAGACGGGAGATCGCCGCCGTTGCCGCGCAGCTGCAGGCCGTGGAACGGGAGATCAAGACCGCGCACGAGGAATACCAGCACTTCATGGAGAGCACGAAGGTGGTCCACGAGGCGCAGAAATTCATCACGCAGGCGAAGAATTACGCCCGATTCGGCGAGCTGGACAGCGCGTATGATTTGCTGCTGCCTTCACCGGACGGCGGCATGCCGGAGACGGTCTGATCGGATCGTCCGGCTGAACGGAAAGGAGCGATCTGAATGAAACTCTGTGTGCCGATCCCATGCTTTTTTAATACGCTGCCCTTTGAAACGGCGGTTGAGAAGACGGCCGCGCTGGGCTTTGAATACGTTGAGATCTACGACTGGCGGCAACTGGATTTTGCAGCGGCCAAAGACGCGCTCGCGCGCACGGGCGTCACGCTGCTGAGCATGTGCACCACCGAATTCCGGCTGACCGACCCCGCGTTTCGCCAAAGCTGGCTCGACGGCCTGCGCGAAAGCTGCGCGGCAGCGGGAGCGCTTGGCGTCAAAAAGCTGATCACGCAGGTCGGGCCGGATACCGGCGCGCCGCGCGCTGCGCAGCGCCGGTCGATCATTGACGGCCTGCGTGCCGGCGCGGAGCTCCTTGCGCTAACGGGCGTAACGGTCATGATCGAGCCGCTCAACGTCAGGGTCGACCATCCGGGCTATTATCTGACCGCCTCCGCCGAGGCGTTTGAGATCGTCCGCGCGGTCGGCAGCCCCTACGTGAAGGTCGTGTTCGATATCTATCATCAGCAGATCTCCGAGGGCAACATTCTACCGAATATCACGGAAAACCTCGACTGCATCGCGCATCTGCACGCCGCGGGGCATCCCGGCCGGCACGAGCTGCAGTTCGGAGAAAACGATTACCGCAACATCTTCTCCGCGGTCGATCGGGCGGGCTATACCGGCGCGTGCGGGCTGGAGTATTCGCCGCTGCTGGATCCCGAAGAGAGCCTCGCCGCCGCAAAGCAGCTCTTCGGCGCGCGCGGCTAAAAACGGCAGCGCCGGAGCAGACGAAGAAAAATAGATTGATTTTTATTTCTGATTCCGATATATTTTTAATATAAAGGTTGCCGGAGCGCAGCCGCATTCCGATTTCATTTGTACCAAAAGAGGAGGACTCCATGACCGATTTCAGCAACTGCCGCGCGCGGATCTCCGATCTGTCCCGGCTCTGCGTTTCAAGCACATCCATCGATCCCGCACTTTACAGCCAATACGACGTCAAGCGCGGCCTGCGCGACCTGAACGGCAACGGCGTGCTGACGGGTCTGACCGAGATTTCCGAAATCAACAGCTTCAAGCTGGTCGACGGTGTCAAGACCCCGTGCGAAGGGTCCCTGTATTATCGCGGCTACAGCATCCGGGATCTGATCCGCGGGGCGGATCTCTCTGCGCACAGCGGATTTGAGGAGACGGTCTATCTGCTGCTGTTCGGCAAGCTGCCTGCGGCGCGTGAGCTGGAGGAATTCAAAATCCTGCTGGCCGATCTGCGGCAGCTGCCCGGCAGCTTCGCGCGCGACGTTGTGATGAAAGCGGCGAATCCGGACATCATGAATTCCGTTTCCAAGAGCGTGCTCACGCTTTACAACTATGACAAGAACGCAAATGATCTGGCGATCGACAACGTGCTGCGTCAGTGCCTGCATCTGATCTCCGTGTTTCCGATGCTTTGCGTTTACGGGTATCATGCGTATAACTATTATAAGAACCGGCAGTCTCTCTTTTTCCATGCGCCGGAAAACGGCCTGTCCACAGCGGAAAATATCCTGTATATGCTCCGGCCGGACAGCCGCTTCACCGCGCTCGAGGCGAACGTGCTCGACG
>JAFWCS010000185.1 GCA_017534365.1 Clostridia bacterium
CTTTTCCGTGAGTACGTGGATGCCGCGCCGCAGCGCTTCCAGCGCCATGGGCGTGTGCAGCGCGTGCGGGGTGCAGATATGCACGCAGTCCGGCGCTTCCGCATCCAGCATGGTCAGATAATTTTCATAGGCCCGGGCGCCGCAGGCGGCGGCCGCCGCCTGCGCGCGGGCAGGCTTGATATCGGCAACGCCGACGATCTCGACGCCCTCCATCGCGGACAGCACGGAGCGATGCACCTGTGAAATGCCGCCGCAGCCGATGATTGCGGTTTTCATAGCGATTCCTCCTGCCGGATCAGAACGTGGAGGACATATCCCCCTGCACGGCTTCCCTGACGTTGGCCTTCTCCGCGTGGCCGGCTGCGATCTTCTTCTGCAGCTCGGCATAATAGAGGTCCTCGTCCACGGGCAGCGTCACGGGACGGCCCAGCCAGGAGGAGAGATGCGCAGCGTTCGAAATGGAGAGGCCGCGAATGCCTTCTTCTCCGCGCGCGATCAGCTCCGTGCCGTGGAGCAGCGCATCGGTGAAGCGGTTGAACACCTCGGCATGCTGCTCGTTGCACCCGTCCGTTTCCACGTCGATCCACTCGCCCTCCAGCGGCTGGAAGCCGCCCTCGCAATTGCGCGTGTGGTCGGAGATCCGGCCGTGCAGCTTATAAAGACGGAGCTTGTTGTTTTCACAGACGAGTTTGCCGCCGTCGAGGGTGATCTCGAAGCGATTCGTGCCCGGGCAGTCGCCGGTAGAGGTGATGAAGGTGCCGGTGGCGCCGTTGGCGTATTCCGCGTAGATCGTCACGTCGTCCTCCACCTCGATGTCGTGCCATTTGCCCTCATGGCAGAAAGCCTGCACTTTGACCGGCATGCCGCAGATCCACTGCCAGAGATCGAGATTGTGCGGGCACTGGTTGAGCAGCACGCCGCCGCCTTCGCCCGCCCAGGTGGCGCGCCATCCGCCGGAATTATAATAGGCCTGCGTGCGGTACCAGTCGGTAATGATCCAGCTCACACGCCGGATCTCGCCGAGCTCGCCGCTCTGCACCAGTTCGCGCATTTTGCGATAGACGCAGTTCGTACGCTGGTTAAACATGATCCCGAAGAGCTTGCCGCTGGCTGCGGCGGCTTCGTTCATTTCACGCACCTGTTTCGTATAAACGCCGGCCTGCTTCTCCGTGAGCACGTTCAGACCCTTGGAGAACGCGTATTCCGCGATCGGCGGATGCGCGTAGTGCGGCGTTGCGATCAGCACGGCGTCCACCGTGCCGCTGTCGATCAGCGCTTCGGCGCTGTCATAAACCTCGATCTCGGGCAGGATCTCTTTCGCGGCAGTCAACCGGTCGGGTTTGATATCCGCCGCGGCAACGATCCGCGCCTGCACGTGCCTGCCGTCGCGATGCATCTGCAGGTGGGAGGAACCCATGTTGCCCACGCCGATCACGCCGAAGCGCACGGGATGGATCTCCGTGTCGACCATGGCGTGCAGCGCACCGCAGGCCGCCGCAAAGGAAGCGGCGTTATCGGGATAAACGTATTTCTGACTGACCTCCAGCGCGCGGCCGTTGCTCGCTTCGAGCGCTGCCAGGCCGTCAAAGACGCGCAGATGCGGCTCCACGGAGAGCACGAACACGCCCTTGCGCCGGTCGAGCATCTGCAGGATCTCCTTCAGATGGCCGTCGCCGCAGCCGGCGGGCACCACGGTGTTGTCCGCCGCGATGGCGTCCTTGATATGCATATAGGTGACGCGGTCGCACAGCTGCCTGAAGCCTGCGAGCGTGTCGCAGCCGCTCAGGATGTAATTCGCCGGGTCGAAGATGCAGCCGAGACGGTCGCCGAAATACTCCGCGATCTCCACGCAGCGTTCGGTGATATCGCCGTAGATCCCGCGCTCGTTCTCGTGGCAGCAGAGCACGCCGTTCTCCTTGGCGTAATCCGCCATGGCGGACAGGCGGGCAAACACTTCGTCGCGGTAAGCGGCGTGATCCTCGCCGTTGCGGAAATAAAAGCTGAAAATGCGGATGTACGGCGCGCCGAGCACCTTGGCCACGGCGACCGTGTTTTTGAACGCCTCAAAATGCGGCTCAAACGGATCGGTGATCTCGATCTTGCCGTAGAAGGAGCCAATGGAGGAGACCTTCACGCCGGCAGCGTCAAGCGTTTCCTTGAGCGCCTTGGCTTCGTCGACCGTGAAATCGGAGATGTTTTTGCCGTTGACGTTGCGCAGCTCGATGGCGCCCACGCCGTTTGCCTTGCAGGCGGCGATCTGCGCCTGTATATCGGGCGACGCCTCGTCTGCAAACGCGGAATAAAGGAAATAAGCCATAAACAATACCTCCTGAATGGATTCACTTCATTTTAGCATATTTTCAGAAGAATGCAAGCGGTTCAGCCCATCTTCTCCTGATTTTATTGAAATCATACAAATAATATAAAAAAGCCCTGCCCGTCATCCGCGAAGTCGGGCGCGGCGGCGCAGGGAGCGTTCGCAGGGCAGTACAAAGGTACGCCCAAGAACAATGACGCAGCATTGGGATACTTTCACCGAAAAACCGAAGGGGCCTTCGTGATGAAGGCCCCTAACTCGGTTTGAAAAATTGAAAGGATGGTAAAACTGTCGCCGCGGTCGCACTTCCGCTGCGCCAGTGGAAGATTTCTGTTTGGTACGACTTTATTATAACCGCAGCGAATAAAAAAAACTACCTATATTTCGTTACAATCCAATTACAAAACAATTACAAAAACGAAGAAAAAGTTACATTTTGTAATCTTTCGGCATCCGATCGCGGACCGCAGGGCATATCCGGCGCCCGGAACGCATAAAATGGAGGGAAAAGAGGCGAGAGAATGAAACAGGATCAGACAGGCCCGCGCAGCCTTGCGCCGGCGGCAGCGGCAGCGGTTCTGCTTTTGCTCGCGGCGGTGCTTTGCATTTCCATGACGGGGATCCCGCTGGCCGTTGCGGCACTGATGTTTGAGCGTTCGCTGCCGGACGTGCGGGACGCACCGCCGCAGACGACTGCCGTGATGACCGAAACCGTGCCTGCGAAAACGACGACTGCGGCGCTTCCTGTGTCGCTGACGGAAACGCCGGCGGATCTGCTTGCGCTGGTCGAGAAATATTCCGCTCTGCTCGGCGACGGCAGCGGGGGCAGGATCAAGACCGTCAATTACGGAAAGAAGGGCGCGACGGATCTCATCGGAAGCGTGATGATCAAAAATACCACGCAGACCAAACGGCCGGATTTTGCCGCGCTGCTGCGGGAGCCGCTGCAGCTGCAGATCGATCCGGAGAAGCCGGCGGTGCTGATCTTTCACAGCCACACCTCCGAATCCTATATGATCGTCGACCGGGATCGCTATGATCCGGGCTTCACGGCGCACAGCAACGATCCGGCGATCAACGTCGTGCGCGTGGGGGACGAGATCGCGCATACCCTGGAACGATCCGGGTATACTGTAATACACGATACGGTCATCCACGATACGGATTATACCGGATCGTATCCGCATTCGCGCAAAACGCTGGAGCAGTATCTGGCGCAATATCCGAATCTGCAGATTCTGCTGGATATCCACCGCGATTCCATTGATCTGGAGGACGGCACAAAAATGCGGCCGGTTGCGACGGTCGGCGGCAAGCGGGCGGCGCAGCTCATGATCATTTCCGGCGCGCAGGAGGGCAAGGTGACGGCGTTCCCGCACTGGGAGGCGAATCTTCGCTTCGCGCTGCAGCTGCAGAAGCGCCTGGCCGACAACTATCCCGGCCTGATGCGCCCGCTCCTGTTTTCTCAGCGGAAATACAATATGGATCTCACGCGCTGCAGCCTGCTCATCGAGGTGGGCAGCGAGGGCAACACGCTGGAGGAGGCCTGCTATTCCGGCCGCCTGCTGGCCGCGGCGCTCGCGGAGATCATGGAGGAGTCAAAAGGTTGAAACGCTATTTTGCCGCCTGCACGGCGGCGCTGATCCTGATCGCGGCGCTCGGCGGGGGCGTGCAGGCCGCGCAGCGTTCCCGCTTCGTTTCCTACGGAAGCGACAGCGTGGCGCAGGCGTTCGCGCCGGCATCTGCGCAGACGCCGCTGCTGCCGGCGGAGCTGAAAACGGCGGCAGGGTTCGCCCCGCCGCCGTTCGGTAATCTGTATTGGCTGATCCGGATCTTATCGGAGGAAATCCGTGATCTGCGGGAAGACGAAGATCCGGAACTCCCCGTAGTCATAGGCCTCGGTTGCGGCAGCGAGCAGACCGGGATCCTCAAGCTGTGCGATCTCCGCCATATCCAGCAGCAGGAAGTAGCGGTCCACGCCGGGCTGCGCCCGGAACCAGGCGCCCTCGGTCTGATAATGATAGGGTAAAACGGCGCCGTCCTCCACCTTGACGCTCGCAATGCGGATGCGGGAATCGGTCAGCACCGTGACCGCCTGCGCATTCCAGAAGGTGGCGTAGCCATAGGTCAGGCCGTGCGCGTCCAGCGCGGCGATGCGGGTCGCCTTCGGGTTCTCCGCCGCGCCGTGCATCGGCATTGCGCGGATGCTGCTCAGCGAGAGCAGACTCATGATCAGACACAGGCAGACCCCGAGCGCCGCGAAGCGTTTGCCGACCGGGTGGCGCCCCATCACCTGCAGGCAGGCCATGCAGACCAGCAGGCCGGTGCAGATCAGCGGGCTGAGCCGCCAGTTCGCGGCGGAAAGCAGGCCGCAGACGTAGCCGAAGAAAATGACGGCAAGCAGGCCGAAGTGCGCGGCGATCAGCAGGCGGGCGGGGCGGTCGAAGCGCTTGAGCAGAAACAGCGCGGCAACCGGTCCGCCGGCGACCAGCGCGGCCACGGCCAGACGCACGAGATTGAGCAGAGAGGCGGCGGAAAACATCGGCATATAAAGCTCGAATTCCGCGCCGAAGAGCAGCATCCACTGCGTCGGGAATTTACCCAGATTCCCCAGCCAATCGTCGGGATCGGAATAAGAGGAGTAGGCGTTGGCATAGCCGGACTGCAGCTCGCTGCTCAGAAGCGACAGCGCCAGCAGGCCGATCAGCGCCGAAAGCACCACCGCGCCGCAGAAAAACAGGCGCGGTTTATTTTCTTTGGAAAAGAGCTTGCCGGGGTGGCAGATAATATCCAGCGCCGCGGCGAACAGCACCGGGAATACGCCGGTGGCGAGGATCTGCATGCCGTCCAGCGCCGCGAGGGCGGTGAAGACGCAGGCGCAGATCCAGAGCGCCAGCTGCCGCCCCTGCAGCCGTTCCGTGCCGCCGGCGGTGCAGCGCAGATAGAGCGAGAGCAGCACGCAGAGCACCGCGACGCAGATGCTGTAGTAGATCACGTGTTCATAAAAGATCTCCCGCAGCTTGGCGGAGGCGGCAAGCGTCATGGCCAGCGTGCCGACCGTCAGCAGGGAAAGCGGCAGGCGGAACTTCAGGCTCCGGCAGAGCAGCCAGACGGAGAGGAAAAACAGGAGCGTGAACAGCAGCATGCCGATGTGGTGGGCGGTCATCCCCACGCCGAAGAACGCCACAAAGGGGATCATCAGCATCACGCCGCCGAAGGGCAGCATCGCCGCGTAGCTGAAGTCGGGGTTGAAGAGCGCCTTGGCGTCAACGCTCGCCTTCGCCCAGAGAATCGTGTCCGTGCAGTCGGAGTGAAAATACGCCTGCGACGGATAAACGATATAATAGAAGACGGCACCCAGCGCGACCAGCGCAAACAGCCCGACCGCAGCGGCGGTCAGGCGCTTGCCCCAGTGCAGAAGATCGGGCGGCGCGTAGTTATTTTTTGTCTGTTTCATGATATTCCGCCTCGGTATTCACCGACCAGAGATTCGCTTTCTCCGTGCTGCCGGCGAGAATGTTTTTCACCGCCTCAAACGAGGTCGCCATGGAGTGGTCCATATTGTTGTAGCGGTGCTGGCCGTTGCGGCCGACGCAGAAGAGATTCTCAAACGTGTCCAGATACGCGACGAGCTGATCCATCTGCGCGTAGGTGTCAAAATAAGCGGGATAGGCCTTCTGCACGCGCTCGCGGTGGCTGTCGAGCACCTGCGCGTCCGGCGCGAGCACGCCCATCGAGCGCAGCTCCCGCACGGCCAGGTCCACGCAGGCGGCTTCGTCGAGATTCCAGAAGTCGTCGCCCTCGGCGCAGAAGTATTCCAGCCCGATCCAGACCGTGTGCTGCGGGTCCTTGACGAGATAGGGGGACCAGTTGTTGAAAATCTGGATGCGGCCGAGCTTGACGCCGACGTCCTGCACATAGATCCAGCAGTCCGGCACGATGTCGCCCAGCGTCGGGATGCCGGTTTCATTTTTTAAAGCGAGCTTGTCCACGAGCAGGCCGACCGTGACGAAATCGCGGTAGGGGAGCCCGGCGGCGATGCGCGCGGGCGCGGCGGGCACGGCGCTGCCCATACCGGCGACCAGATCCCTGACCGGCATGGAGGAGAGGAAGACGTCGCCTTCGATCAGCGTTTCTTCGCCGTTGACCAGGCACTTCACGCCGGTCACGCGGCCGCTCTCGGTCAGGATCTCCGTGACCTGATGACCGAAGCGGATCTCGCCGCCCAGATCAGTGAAGCGCCGACCGACTTCTTCCCAGAGCTGACCCTGGCCGAGCTTCGGATAGACGAATTCCTCGATCAGCGAGGTTTCGACCTTGCGGTCCTTCTGCGGCAGGACCTTGCCGACCATATCCTTGAGCACTGCGAGAATCGAAAGCCCCTTCACGCGCTGGGCACCCCAGTCGGCGGAGATTTCGCGCGGATGGCGGCCCCAGAGCTTCTCCGTGTAGCCCTCGAAAAACATGGAATAGAGCACCTTGCCGAAGCGGTTGATATAGAAGTTTTCGAGCGAGGTCTCTTCCTTTTTGGCGATCGTGGATTTCAGATAGCTGCAGCCGGCCTTGACCGTGCGCGGCAGCCCCATGTTGATGAAGGTCTGCGGCTTCATCGAAATGGGGTAATCAAAGAATTTATGCAGATAGTAAATGCGGGAAATGCGGCGGCGGATGAGCATGACCTCGTCCGTCTCCTCCGGATCCGGTCCGCCGGGCACCAGCGGCTTTTCGCGGCCGAGGAGCTTGTCGTCGATCGACGGTGCGCCCTGCGTGGGCAGGATCTCGTTCCAGAACGCCGTCACGCGCGGATCCTTTGAAAAGAAGCGGTGGCCGCCGATGTCCATGCGGTGGCCGTGATACTGCACGGTGCGGGAAATGCCGCCGAGCGCGTCGCTCTGCTCGAGGATCACGGCCTCCCAGTCCTTGCTCTGCCTGAGCAATTCATAGCCTGCGGTCAGCCCGGCCGGGCCGCCGCCGATGATAACGCAGCGTTTCATAAGTTCCCCCAAAATACGAAAATCAGGGAACGCCGGGGGCGCCGACGTTCCCGTCAATCAAATTATACCATCCTGTCAAAGAAAATGCAACCGAGAAAGCATGACGATTTTATTAACAATTCACAATTTGCTTCTCGACGGTCACCGCTTCGTCGCGCACGCCGGCGAGCGCGGCTTGCGGCACGGGCAGAAGCGTGATCCAGCTCGCCATGTCGCAGGTGCCGACCTCCGGCCGTTCCGCGGTGATAATCACCTTGCCGTTGACGAATTGCGCCTCCCGGTAGCGGTGGGAGCCGCTGCTTTCGGTCGTCTGCACGAGGATCAGCGCATTTACGGCAAAGAAGGCGTCGTCATAATACGACATCCAGTCGGCAAAGCCGGCAGTGCCGTCCGCCGGCTGGGTCATGCCGTATGCGGGGTTGACGGCGTTGGGAGATTTCGACCCGAGGCCGAGTGATTCCCGGTTGACTTCATAAAACCGGACCAGCTCCGCGCGGCTGCGCAGGATCGTCACGGGCGGCTGGACGAAGGACACATACTCTTGCGGATAGATGCGGATGAAGCGCGGGGAGAGATCCGCCGGCTGCCGCGCAGCCGCCGTCGGTTCCTCCGCAAAGGTCACGTCCGGCGTTTCCAGGGCCGGCATGGTTTTCGGCATGGGCTTTGTGGTTGTGCGTTCCGCCGGCGGGATCGGGTTTTTCGTTGTCGGCACGGGGTCGAGATCGCGCACAAGAACGGTGACGTCCGCGGCGTCTGCCGGTGCCTTGTCTTTCGGCAGCGCGACCAGCGTCAGCCAGTCCTGCAGCCCGTCGTCTGCGGGGTCAAAATTTTTGCGCAGGAGCGTGAGCGCGCCGTTCTCATATTCTGCCGTTTCGTATTCGCTTTGGCTGCAGCCCTCTTCGGTCAGCACGAGCAGCACGGCGCTTTTTTCAAAGAACGCCGCATCCAGCAGCGCGTCTGCCGCGCCGGCAAAGGCCTGCCAGTCGGCGCTTTCCGTGGTCTCCGGCGGGAGCTGCAGCTGCGCGATCGCCTGCGCATAAGCGGCGGGGGAGTCGGCGGCGAGCACCTGCGGCGCTGCGCCGGTATGCGCCGTGCGTGAGATGCGCACGGCGCGTGCAAATTCCACTGCGTTTGCCGCAGCGGCGGTCGTCTGCCCGTCCGGATCAGATGCCGGCAGGGTCGGCTGCGCCGTGCCGCAGGCGGTCAGGCCGCAGAGCAGCAGGACGGAGAGCAAAATTAAAAAACGGCGTTTCATTGTGCGCATCCTTTCTTTGGCAACACCGCGCGTGGAGCGGAATTGCGCTTCGTCAGTTGTTCGGATTGTAGGGGCCGGAGACGGCTGCAGTTCCGTTCGCGCGGCGCGTAACGGATCTGACCTTCAGGTTCGCATCCAGCTTGACGGTGATCGATTCCGTCTGCGTGTTGAAAAATACTTCAAACCCGTCGGTGTTTGTCTGCGCGTCGTGGGTGTTCACA
>JAFWCS010000186.1 GCA_017534365.1 Clostridia bacterium
AACCGCCTGCGGCTCTGATCGTTCCGCAGGCGGTTGATAATTCTGCTATGTTGTTTCGATAAACCGGAGGCTGTCAGTCAGCGCATTGATCGTTTCTTCGTAATGACCGTCGATGACTGTGATCTGCTCACCGAATTTCCGGTAACCTTCAATCACAGTTCGGTTCTCTTTTTTCAGCGTCTCCTTGCTGCAGTCGGCATCATCGCCTCTGTATTCAATATCGGATCCGTGACCTGCAATGAGATCATAATTGCGATCAATGTATTCCTCCGTCATGGCAAGGCAGAGAAAGCGGATGGACGGCAAGTAACGCGCATCAAAACTGCGCCGCCAGTCAAACGGAACATAGCAGCCCTCCACGACGAGATGCTGTTTGTTCTCAACGGCAGTTTTTATGATTTCCCTGACGACCGGCCAGAGATACGCCGTCAATTCCTCATCGTCCTCGGGCGTAAGATGGGTTTTCCCGCTTCGGATCAACCCCATTTTCAGATGGTCGATAGACAGATACGGGAACTGGTTTTTTTCAAGCAACCTCTGTGCCAAGAGGGTTTTCCCCGTATGGGATGCTCCTGAAATCAGCAGGATCATAGTCTTGCCTCAATTTCTACCCTGACCTTCTCCAGATCACTGCAGGTCAGGATCGGGATCAGATCGTTGATTCTTCTATGCTTTTCTCCCACCATCTGAATCTGAGCAGCAAAGCAATCAATACGTCGTCAAAGCGTTTTCTCAAAGGCTTTGCAGGATTGCCCGCGACGATCGTATAAGGCTCGACGTCACTGCCGACAACGCTGCTTGCGCCGATGATCGCCCCGTCGCCGATCTGAACGCCGGGAAGGATCACTGCGTTCTGCCCGATCCAGACGTCGTTGCCGATGACGGTATCCCCCTTCAGCGGAAGATCTGCCGCCTGCGGCGGCTCCATATCCCAGCCCTCCAGCGTGTAGAACGGGAAGGTCGAGACGGCGTTCATCTGGTGATTGGCACCGTTCATCACAAATTCCACGCCTGCAGCGATCTGGCAGAACTTTCCGATGATGAGTTTGTCGCCGTTCCACTCGTAATGGTGCGTGACGTGGCTTTCAAAATCGGCGTCTGCGATATAGGTAAAGTCCCCGACAATCATATTCGGATTCCTGACCGTCGGCTTGACGTAGATTTCTTTATGATATCCGGCTATCGGATGTGTATTATTCGGATCCGGGATCTTTCCGTCCTTCATTTCATTTCCCTCCGTTAATCCCGAGTTTCCGAAGCAAGCCGCCCGGAAAGCCCTGCGGGATCACCGCCGGGCTGCTTCAGAAAATCACTGAGCTTTTTGGAGGAAAAATAGTCCTGCGTCATGCGGTCATACTCCGCCCACATCGGCAGGGTCCTGCATTCCCCTGCGCGCGGGCAATCGACCGTGCCCCCCGCAAGGCAGGCCACCGTGGCCAGCGAGCCCTCGGTCAGACGGAGGATCTCCCAGACGGAATAGTCCGCCGGCGCGCGGCAGAGCTTATAGCCGCCGCCCTTGCCGCTCGCGCCGCAGATCAGGTTTCCCCGCACCAGCTCTTTCACAATGATTTCCAGATATTTTTTTGAGATCTCCTGCCGCTCCGCGATCTCTTTCAGCGGCACCGGCCCGTTTGCCCCGTGCTCGGCCAGATCGATCATCACGCGCAGCGCATAGCGCCCCTTGGTTGAAATCATGCGCGATCCCTCCTTTTAATAATCCTATTATATCATAGGGTAAGTAGGCAAATCAAGCGGCACGCCCGCATTTTTTAAATTTCTATTTACCTATTGACATAGTAGGTGAATGATGTTATAATGCAGGCAGAACGGAGGCGAATCAGAATGAACATTTACGCAGACAACGCCGCGACCACCCGTATGAGCCGCGCGGCGATCGACGCCATGCTGCCGCTGATGGAGGAGACCTTCGGCAACCCCTCCAGCCTGTATACGATCGGTCAGCGCGCGAAGACCGCGCTCGAGGACGCCCGCGAACGGGTCGCCGCCTGCATCGGCGCGCAGCCGTGGGAGATCCTATTCACCTCCGGCGGCTCGGAGGCGGACAATCAGGCGATCCGCTCCGCCGCGGCGCTGGGGAAAAAGGCGGGCAAATGCCACATCATCTCGGATCCCATCGAGCACCACGCCGTGCTCCACACCCTGCAGGCGCTTGAGAAAGAAGGCTTTGAGATCACCTTTCTGCCCGTCTCCCCCGCCGGGCTGGTCGATCCCGCGGCGCTCGAGGCGGCAATCCGGCCGGACACCTGCCTGGTCACGGTCATGTATGCCAACAACGAGATCGGCACGATCGAGCCGATCCGCGCGCTGGGCGAGATCTGCCGGGCGCACGGCGTGCTCTTCCACACGGACGCGGTGCAGGCGGTCGGCCACCTGCCGATCGACGTCGGGACGCTGCCGATTGATCTGCTCTCCGCCTCGGCGCATAAATTCCACGGGCCGAAGGGCGTCGGCTTCCTCTACGCAAAGAAGGGCGTGCGCCTGACGAATCTGATCGAGGGCGGCGCGCAGGAGCGCGGCAAACGCGCAGGCACGGAAAACGTGCCCGGCATCGCCGGTATGGCGGCGGCGCTCGAGGAAGCCGTGGCGGGCATGCCCGCGCACGCGGCGAAGCTGACGGCGCTGCGCGATCGGCTGATCCGCGGGCTGCAGGCCATTCCGCACGCCGCGCTCAACGGCGATCCGACACAGCGGCTGCCCGGCAACGTCAATTTCTGCTTCGAGGGCATCGAGGGCGAATCCCTGCTCCTGCTGCTGGATGACCGCGGGATCAGCGCCTCCTCCGGCTCGGCCTGCACCTCCGGCGCGCTGGATCCCAGCCACGTGCTGCTGGCGATCGGCCGGCCGCACGACGTGGCGCACGGCTCCCTGCGGCTCACGCTCGGCGAGAACGCCACAGAAGAAGAAGTCGATTTTATTATTCAGTCCGTGGCGGAGGTCGTCACGTATCTGCGGGGCTTCTCCCCCGTCTGGCGCGATCTCTGCGCCGGCAAAACCCCATTCCTGCTGTAAGGAGGATCATAAAATGGCATTATACAGTGAAAAAGTGATGGATCATTTCCGCAATCCGCGCAACGTCGGCATTCTCGAGGACGCGAACGGCGTCGGCGAGGTCGGCAACGCCAAATGCGGCGACATTATGAACATGTATCTGAAGATCGAGGACGATATCATTCAGGACGTCAAATTCGAGACCTTCGGCTGCGGGAGCGCGATCGCTTCCAGCTCCATGGCGACCGAGCTGATCAAGGGC
>JAFWCS010000187.1 GCA_017534365.1 Clostridia bacterium
CATAGCCCTCGGCGATCAGACGGTCGTGGCTTTCGCGCCAGCGGCCCTGCTCGCCGGTGATGTGCATCACGATCTGATGATACATCAGCAGCTGCGCCGCGTTGATGCAGGCGTCCGCCCAGCCGCATTCCGACATGAAGTACTCCGGATTCCATTTCGCCCAGGTGGTCGGCCCGCCGTGAAAATCATGGAGCGTGCGCCCGTGGGTCATCACGTGATCGAGCAGGCCGGTCACCGCCTGCCGGATCAGCGCGCCCAATTCCGGATCGGCCGGATCGAGGAAATCATGGGCGTAGCGCAGCATCATGAACTGCAGCGTCACCTCGTCGCTGCTGGTATCGGCTTTATAAATAATATCGTCGTCCGTATAGCCGCCTTCGCGGTAGAGCGCGGCCAGCCGGTCGGGCACCGGCGCGCCGCAGGGGATCTCCAGCCCCACGCAGCCGCGTTCCCGCGCCTCGGTCGTATCGAGGCAGACGGCGGTCTTGCCCTGCCGGCGGAAGAAGAGGCCGTCGTCGGGCACCGGCTCATCGCTGCAAAGATAGGTGCGGGCCAGGAACCCGTCGCCCCGCCCGTGAATGAAGAACAGCAGCAGGCAGGCCTCCACGGCGCGCGTGGCCACGCGCTGCGCGGCCAGCGTTTCCGGCGCGTCGGCGCCCTTTTCGCGCCGCAGCGTCGCATAGCGAAACAGCTCGCCCGCGGCGAACATCGCGGTGAAGCCGCCGTCGTTGTCGGAATGCCCGTAGGGCACGTGCGAGGACAGTGCGCGGGGCACGGACAGCGCCCGCTGGCTGACCATGCCGCGGCGGTCGACGATCGAGAGGGTCTCGCGCAGCAGGCGCTCCGCCTTTTCCTCGGCGCCGAGCACAGGCACGGCCAGCTTCGCCGCGCCGGTCGCCGTGCGCACAAACACGCCGTCCTCCGCTTCCGTCATTGCCTCGACCCGCCCGTCCGGCAGATCACGGGGCGCGCTGAAATAGAAGCAGCGATCCGCCGCGTCGCCCTGCGGATCATAACGCAGCACGCCGCCGTCGCCGCCGATCCACCACACGCCGCCGCTTTGCAGGCAGCAGGTCACAGTCTCCGGCGCAAAGGGCAGCGGGACCGGCAGATCCGAAGGCAGGACGCCCGCCGGCTTCGCCTCGGCCAGCGCCGCCGGGATCCGCGGATCGCCGGGGGCATAGACCGCGCAGTCCTTGCAGCGGTGCGGAGTCAGTTGATAACGCATACGCACAGACCTCCCAAGTTTGCTTTGCTTTTATCATACCAAACAGCCGCCGGAAATGCAACAAAAATCTGTTTACATTTCCATGCGGATATGCTACAATGCGAATGAGATCAAACGAAAGGAAGCTTTGTTATGAAACTGGGAATGATCTGCGGCTGGAGCGCAGAGGATTTTGCTTATGTCAGGCGCAAGGGACTGGACTGCGTGGAGTTCTGCGTCAACCACAACTATGACGCGGACGCGTTTCTCGCCGAAGCGCCGCAGATCAAAGCGCGCAGCGAAGAAAGCGGCGTCGCGGTCGGCGCCATCGGTCGCTGGGGCATGGACCGTCTGGACGACGACGGCAACATCCTGCCCGGCGCGCTGCACGCCGATCAGGCGCTGATCGAAGCGGCGTCGATCCTCGGCTGCCCGGTCTTCAACTTCGGCGTCAACGCCGCGGAGCATCTCTCGTTTGAGGAGAACTGCGCCGCCGGCATCCGCTACGCGCAGGCGCTGCTGGATTTCGCGGCGGATAAGAACGTGCGCCTTGCGACCTACAACTGCGACTGGGCGAACTTCATCTATGACGAAAAGGCCTGGTCGGTCATCCACAAGGGCCTGCCCGCTCTCGGCATCAAATACGACGCCTCCCACTGCATCAACCGCAAGGGTGATTATCTCAGGGAGCTGCGGGACTGGGGCGACCGGGTCCTTCACGTGCATATCAAAGGCGTGCTGGTCATCGACGGCGAATCCTACGACGACGCGCCCGCCGGGCTGGACAGCATCAACTGGGGCGGCGTGATGGACGTGCTTTACACCAAGGACTATGACGGCATGCTCTCGATCGAACCGCATTCCCGCTACTGG
>JAFWCS010000188.1 GCA_017534365.1 Clostridia bacterium
CATCGATCACTTTGATGATGATTTTTCCGAATGCGTCCGTTGTGTAGGTTTTGGCGGTCGCCACCCACGTTTCGTTGACGAAATCCCAGTAATACACGGTGAATACCGCGCCGGAAAGCGGTGTTCCGTCTTCCTGGTCGATTTTTATGAGGCAGAATTCCTCAAACGTGGATTCACCGGACGTCTGGAAGTCCTCCACGTCGAGATGCGTGTTGTCATTTCCGGACTCGTCTCCGTGCCCTTCCAGCGTCGCGGAATTGGAAAGCGTAATGCCGTCATCCATCGAGCAGTTGATCTGATACGTGTAGGTCAGCCGCAGATGCGTTTCGTCGGGCACCCGCATTTCGATGATCGCGTTCTTTTGGTTGGCAACCTCAGAATCGTTTTCCGTTCGTGCCGCCCATTGGACGTTTGACAGAGGCGTCCAAACGCCGTTCACTTCTTTTTCAAGGGTGACGGAATTCAGGCTGAGGACCGCCTCGCCGGTGCCCGTTCCCATTCTTGCGGTATAGGAAAGCACATCCGTAAACATCAGCCAATCCGGATCGATCGTGCCGCCGGTGCTTGTCAGAAGGTTCTCGGCAGCCGGATTGATATCCACCGAATAGGTAATCATATGGGCATTTTTATCCCAATGGCCGACCTTGCTGACAATATCTTGCTCGTTTGTGGCGTCGATATTGATCAGGTTTTCCGCCTGACCGTATTCATCGTCGCCGGTCTCAACGCGGACGGTGTTGTTGAGCGCAAGATGAACCGTGCCGTTTCGCGGCCATGCGCTCTCCGCCAGCTGGCAGTAATAGATCACGTTGAACTGCCCCTGGAACAGCTCGGAGCTCGCGGAATTCGCCGTCAGGGAAAGGTCCACCGTCTGCCTGCCGTCCCCGCCGGTCGTCACGGCGCCGGACGCGATTGTTCTGGAGAACCAGAGATTACCGATATCGCCGGAGATCGTGCCGTCGGCTGCGATCGTCAGGACGTTGTCCGTATTCTCCATGTTGTAATTCCATGCCGTCAGCGGCGAGGGAATCACCCTGACGCCGAGCAGCTCCACGCCTTCGGGCAGCGTGTCGATGACCCGATACTCCAGCAGACCGGGCACCGGCGTGACCTGCGCGATCCAGACGAAGGTCTTGTCTTCGTCCTCATAATCGAGCGAGATCGAGGTGGGCTCTTCGGTGAAGATCGTTTGCCAGTCGCTGATCTTGCGAGCGTTCAGTTTTTTGACGTTCGGGCTGATGACGCTGCTGACCGGCAGGGACTTCTCGCCGTCAGAGAACGTATTGACGAACGTCCCCGAGACCTTCCCGGTCATATCGCCGGTGGTCTGGTACTGCCAGGTGATCTCTTCCACAAGGCCGTCGTCGAGCAGATAGCCGCTGCCCGCAGGGTCGACGGTGAAGCTGTAGCCCGTAATATCGGTTCCGGTGTAGGTCGGGGTGACGGTCACCGGGATCGGGCTCCAGGCGGTCTGAAGCGCCGCGACAAGCGCGGTATACTGCGCCTGCGACATGGAATGCCCCTCGGGACTGAGCGTATCGGTGAACGTTGACCCCGCCTGGATGCCGCCCATGGGGATCTCGACCGTGACCGTCCAGTTCATGCCGTGCAGGTCGTTGCCGAGGCTTTCGCTGCCGTTCGCCGTTTTGTCGAAATCACCGCCCGTGACAACGACGTCGTAGGGCGCGGTGTCGCCGTCAAATTCCGCTTCGTTATGCACGATCGCCGTCTCGCCGTAGGCAACGTCGGGATGCGTATAGTAGGTGATGTGATAGTTGTTGTTGTTGGGCGTGCTGCCGTCGGCCGGCAGGAAGCGAATGCCGACGATCGCGCCGTTTTCGTAAACGTATTCGTAATCCACGCCGACGGTCGCATCCGCCCATCCCTTTTGCACCACGATGCCGTTGGTGCCGTTGATCGTTTCGTTCTGCGCGTCGGCAAAGCTGTCGTCATAAATGACCTTCCCGGCAATGTCGCCGCCGCGGTCGTTGACGGAAACCACCCACTGAATGTATTCGCCGTAAGGGATGCCCTCTTTGCCGACCTTCTTGCGCTGCTGATTATAGATGAAATAATCCGCGTAATCCGACGTCGTTTCATGGCCGTCGTTCGAAGTGGCTTCCATCGTGTTGTAGGCCGAAACGCCCGCGTCCTCGTCCGTCAGGCCGGTCAGACCGTAATCATAAACGATCGTATAATACTCGTTGTCGTCCAGCTGCGGCAGATTGAGCTCGATGTCATAAACGTTTGTCATGACGGGGGTCAGATGCCCCTGCGCGGGGATCTCGGACGTTTCGACGGTGCCGTCCGCATTGTGCTTGATGACGGAAATCGTTGTCGGCGGGCTGACCGTTCCGTCGCCCGAATAGGTGAAGGTATCCATAAAATCCACGTCGGAGGGCGTGCCGTTGACAGAGCTGACCGTGACCTCATAATGCAGCCTGCCGTCCGCCGTGTAGGAGCCCGTTTTCTGCGCCGTGATATCGTAGTTTTCATTGATCTCTTCCGGCGGGATATACAGGGACTGATCGTCGGTAAAGGTGACGTCCAGGCCGTCGTTGCCGGCGTCTCCGTTCTCCCGGATGAAGCAGCGGAAACGCAGCACGTTGTTGATGTAGTCGCTGCCGCTGTCCAGCACGCTCTGCAGGAATGCGTCATCGTATTCGATCTCGATCCTGCAGCCGCCGTCGACCGTGGGCACGAAATTGTAGGTGAACGCCACTTCGAGCGCGGGGTAACTGTCCAGCAGATACGCATAGTACGGGCCGCCGTCGGTCAGCTCCGGGGGGATCA
>JAFWCS010000189.1 GCA_017534365.1 Clostridia bacterium
ACGCCGCCGTCGGGCGTCGGCAGCGCAAGCGGATAAATGCTTTCATCCTTCAGATCTGTTTTCCGGTGTCCCCTCGAAATCTGAATGACGGCTTCAAGATGGGCTTTGCTTGGAAATTCGAACAGCTCCGCGTATTTGCGGATGAATAAGCCGGAGTATTCGTTATGAAAATCGCGGATCTGCTCAGAAGCTGACGCATTGGGGTGCTTTTCGTGATAATCGCCGAAGTCGATCTCACGCGAAAACGCCTCAAAATCCTTTTTCGTGATGCCCATGCCTGTGTCATGAAAATAACAGCCGCAAAGCAAAACATAGATCTCGTTCTTGTTGAGCAGGCGGATCCGGTCGCCGATCAGCGTGTTGCAGAAATCGATCACAGTGAGCGAGTGCAGCTCGGAATGATCCGTGTATTCCGGAAACAGGAGCTTGTAATTCGACAGGATCATCTGAAGGGCAAAGACGCAATCGGTAAACCGCCTGTGCAGCTCGCCGTCAAGCGCGCGAAGACGGAATTCGAGCGCAAAACTATTCGCATCATTCTGCATTTTCCCGCCCCCCTTTTTTCACATCTTTCTATAAATATAACACAAATCAGCCGTGATGTAAACAATAAAACACGCATCGGGCGGTGTTTTTCTTTGATCAGCGCCGCAGGGCAGGCAGCAGCGGAGAAGGCGTGACAAGAATAAACTGACAACGGAAGAAGCGGGCTGAACCCTGCGGAAACTGTTTCAGATCCAGCTGGAAACTCGGCGCAAGGCCGGTTTCCGGCGATCGGGGCTTTACGATCGCGCTCCCGAATACGAAGGCGCGCACGATCGGCGAGGTCTCGCCCGGCAAAACCAATACCGGAGAAAGAGATCCTGCCGGACCCCCTTGCATTTTTTGTTCCGATCCTATATAATGAGAATAACACAAAAAAGGAGAGAGAACGTATGAAATCATTCCGAAGGATTCTTGCGTGCATGCTCAGCCTGCTGCTGGCGGTCCTGGCAGTGAGCCCGGCCTTTGCTGCCGTCGATGCGGTTGACGTGTCCCGCCCCGCGAACGCCCACCTTGCGTTCAACGAGAACGGGAAGCTGAAGATCCTGCAGGTCGCCGATCTTCAGGATGACGCGCGGCTGGATCCGCTTGCGCGCAAATCGCTGGTCCGCGCGATCGAAACCTGCGCGCCCGACCTGATCGTGCTCACCGGCGACAACATTGCGGGCTATTCCTGCAAGACGGTCGTCGCCGCGAGCAATGCGATCAACAACTATATGTCTCTGTTTGAGGAATACGGCATCCCCGTGGCCATGGTCTTCGGCAACCATGACGACGACGAGACGCCCTATACGAAGCTCGAGCAGATCGAGCAGTATGAATCCTACAGCTGCTTCATCGGCTGCGCCGGTGTCGTGGCGGAAAAGACCGTCGGCGAGAATACGACCCTCAACGCCGGCACATACAACATCCCCGTGTATGAATCCGCAGAGAGCGATCAGGTGCTTTTCAACATCTGGTGCATCGATTCCGGCAACTACAATCCGGATGAGGAATACGGCGGCTACGGCTACGTGCTGCCCGAGCAGGTCGAATGGTACAAGGCGAAGTCCGACGAGCTGAAGGCCGCCAACGGCGGCGTGCCCGTTCCGTCCATCGCGTTCCAGCACATCGTGCCGCCGCAGATCAGGAGCCTGCTCAAGGAAGTGCCCGCCGGTACGAGC
>JAFWCS010000013.1 GCA_017534365.1 Clostridia bacterium
ATCGAGAAGACGCCCGGCCTGTCGAATCTGCTGGTCGGCGTCGATGAGATCAATAAATCCGTGCAGCGGTATTTCTCCGAAAAAACGGGCGATTTCTTTGACGTGATCCCCGCCGGCGAGCTGCCGCCGAACCCGGCCGAGCTGCTGGGCTCCGCCCGCATGGGCACGCTGCTGAACGCGCTGAAGGAGCATTATGATTATATCTTTCTCGATCTTCCGCCGGTGTGCGCGGTTGCGGACGCGCTGATCGTCTCCAAGCTCTCCGACGGCATGATCGTCGTCGTGCGCCAGGATTATTGCCGCACCGACGTGCTGCGCGAGGCGATGGAGCAGCTCAAGCTCGTGGAAGCCAACATCATCGGCTTTGTCTATAACGGCACGGAAGCCTACGGCGGCAAATACGGCAAATACGGCAAATACGGCCGCTACGGAAAATACGGCAGATACAGCCGATATTACAGCAAAAATTACGGAAACTATTATAAAACGCCGGAGAGCTATGAAGCGGCAGAGCAGAAATGATTGATTTTCATTCACACATTCTGCCCGGCATCGACGACGGCAGCGCCGATCTGGAGGAGTCCCTCGGAATGCTGCGCCTGTCCGCCGCGCATGACGTGCGCCTGGTGATCGCAACGCCCCATTTTTATGCGGACGCGGAATCGCCCGCGCGCTTCCTGCGCCGCCGCGCGCAGGCCTATCAGACGCTGCGTCAAGGCATGGCGGGGCAGGAGGCGACTCTCCCGATGGTGCTCACCGGCGCGGAGATCGCGTTTTTTGAAGGCATCAGCGACTGCGAGGCGCTCGCGCAGATGAAAATTGACGGCACGCCGCTCGTGCTCGTGGAGATGCCGATGACCCAGTGGCCGGACCGCGCCGTGGAAGAGCTGGGCAGCATCTATGACAAGACCGGCCTGATTCCGCTTGTGGCCCACATCGACCGCTTCATTCAGCTGCAGCGCGACCGCCGGCTGCCGGAGCGTCTGCGAGGGCTGCCGGTGCTCATTCAGGCGAACGCATCCTTCTTTTTCAGCCGGCGCTACAGCCGCCTGGCATTTTCAATGCTCGAGCGCGGCGAGATCCATCTGCTCGGCTCCGACTGCCACAACCTGACGGGGCGGCGGCCGAATCTGCTGCCTGCGGTGCAGGCGATCCGCGAAAAGCTCGGCGACGCGCCGCTGCAGCGGCTGGAAACGAACGGACGCCGGGTCTTCACTGACAATCCAAAGACACTGGAGGCGATGTTCCTGTGAAACAGCGTCGGATCCTGACTGTGCTGGGCGTGGTGTTTGCCGTTCTCTGCGTGGCTGCTACGATTATCGCCACGCTTGTGACGCGCAGCGCCCGCTCCGGATTTGAAAAATATACCGTGCGCCCCGCGGCGACGCAGGCGAACGGCGAGCCGGAACCCGGCGGCGAAGGCGGATCGCAGACCGCACCCGAAAAAAGCGCGATCGATTTCAAAGCGCTGCTGAAAGAGAGCAACGACGTGGCTGCCTGGCTGCGGATCAACGGCACGGCGGTGGATTATCCCGTGATGTATCGCGAAGGGGACAACGGCTATTATCTGCGGCGCGACCTTTACGGGGATTACAGCAACGCCGGCTCCCTCTTCATCGAGGATTACAACAGTCCGGATTTTACAGATCCCGTGACCATCATTTATGGTCATCATCTGGCCAGCGGCGAAATGTTCGGCAAATTGCAGGCGACCTACACAAATGCCGAAACTTTTAAAAAATGCCAGGAAATAATTGTGTATTTTTCCGAAAAAGAACTGCATTACAAAGTTTTTTGTGCCGTACCTCTTGACAACGCGCATATTTTGTATTATCATGATTTCGATAATGAATCGGTGTATGCCGATTACTTTGACCAGATGTTCCAGATCCGGTCCCTGCAGGCGGTGTTCGATGAGGAATACAAGCCGCAGCCCGGCGATCACGTGCTGATGCTTTCCACCTGCTACAGCACCGATTACTCCCGCCGGTTCGTCGTGATGGCGAAGCTGACGGATGAATTCGTTTATTCTGAATAGATTTCCATATGGTAAAAATTCAGTCTAAGATTGAGAGGAGATATCACCCATGAAAAAGCTTATCGCAATTGTTATGGCGCTTGCGGTGCTGTGCACCTTTGGCGCGACCATCGCCTATGCGGCGTCGACGCCCAGCCCGCAGCCGAGCCCGCCCGTCGTCGTTCCCACCAAGCCGGACAAGGATGATTTTGAGTACGGTCCCTATGAGCCCTATGGCGACGGCCACCTGCTTGAAGAAGTTCTGGCCGGTTCCGAGGCGCGCCGCAAGGCCTGGGAAGATGCGCTTGCCCAGAGAGAAAAAGCGATCAACGAGAAGTATGACGCGATCATCGTCGATCCGCTGGGCCGCTTTATCAAGGGTGTCAACATCCGCAGTGCGAAGAATCCCAACGGCGAACTGATCATCACCCCGATCGCCGATGCGCTTGCCGGCAAGGCCGATCCCCGTATCGACAAGGATACGCTGATCAAGTTCTATAACAATCTGAAGAACGCTTCCGACCCGGCGAGCCTCATTTCCGCGCTCGGCCAGGGCTTTACCTGCCGCGATGTGTTTGACGTCGCGCTTGTCGGCGCTGCCGGCCAGCTGATCACGCTGCCCGGTCTGAGCCTGAGAGTCACGTTTGACCTGAGCCTCGCTGCGTCTGAGCCCGTGCAGGCTTATCAGGCGAACCTTGCCAGAACCGGCTGGGAAAAGACTGCCGGCTGCAAGAACAACGGCGTCGGCGGTGCGACCGTGACCTTTGCGCACCTTTGCCCGGTCGCTCTGCTTGTGAAGTCCTCCACTTCCGGCGTTGAGTCCCCGAGAACTGCAGACTTCTCCGCAACGGCCCTTTGGACGATTGCAGCGGTCTGCGGTCTGGCTGCCGTCGCCACGATGGCGATTGCCAGAAAGCGCAGCAAGGCCAACTGAACCTTGCGCGGCAGATCCCCATTTAAAAATTAATCAGTAAGGCGGAAGCGCTATGAAGAGTATGAAAAGTTCGACTTTTAAACTCCTCGCAGCGCTTTTTGCATCGGCGGCGATTCTGGCGCTTGTGTTTATCGGCATGCGCCTGATCGAAAAATACGCGGTGCGGAAGGCGGATGCGGATATTGATACCACCTATTCCTCAATCGATATGGATCAGACGATCTATATCGACGGGCAGGCTTACGTGCCCAAGGATGGCGTGGAAACACTGCTGCTCATCGGCCTGGACAGCCAGGGCAAGCTCAACAGCAGCGCGGCTTATACGAATTCGCAGATGGCGGACTTTCTGGCGCTGTTTGTCTTTGACGACGGCTTTGAAACCTGTCAGGTGATCCAGCTCAACCGCGACACGATGGCGGAGATCCCCGTGCTGGGCATGACCGGTGAGCGCACCGGCTATATCAACGCGCAGCTGGCCATGGCGTATTCTTACGGCGACGGGCTGACGCAGAGCTGCCGCAACACCGTGAATGCCGTTTCGCATTTCCTTTATGATATTGAGATCGATCATTATCTTGCCCTCAATATGGACGCGGTCTCCAAGCTGAATGATCTTGTGGGCGGTGTGCAGGTGGAGGTGCTGGACGATTTCACCGGCGTGGACGATACGCTGGTGAAGGGCGAAACCGTGACGCTCAAGGGCGCGCATGCGCTGAACTACGTGCGCGGACGCACCAACGTGGGCGACGGGACCAACCTCGCGCGTATGGCGCGCCAGCGGCAGTATATGGAGGCCTTCGGCGCCGCGCTGCGCGCAGCCTACGCAAAGGGCAAGGATGAGTTTGTCCTGAAGGCCTACGGCGCGGTCGCCGACCATATGGTGACGGATTGCTCTGTGAACGCGCTGTCGGAAACGGCGGAGAAGGTTTCCTCCTACAAGATTGCCGGCGTGATCAGCCCGACGGGCAAGAACGTGCAGGGAGATCCGTATATGGAGTTCTATGCCGACGCCGACGCGCTGAAGACGACCGTGGTATCGCTCTTCTATGCGCCGGCAATACATCCTTGAATCAGTTGATAAGAA
>JAFWCS010000014.1 GCA_017534365.1 Clostridia bacterium
GAGACCCAGTGCTTCAGGCCGCTCTCGGCAAAATAGCTCTCGGCGATGGTCTTGCTGATCGCGTAATGATCGTAAATGCTGATTTTGATCGGGTCGCCGGTGCGCGCCCAGTGGATCGGCGCGTTGCGGTCGCCGGTCTCGGCGACGGTGCCGATATAAACGACCTTGACCGCATCCGGATTCGGCTGCGCCTTGACGGCGGTCACGATGTTCTTCGCGGCGGTGGTGTTGGTCTGGATGGTCTTGGTCGGATAATAGTCCGCAGCGGGAGAAACCATGCCGCCCACGTGAAGGACGTAATCCGCGCCGTTGACGCATTTGAGGACGTCGTCATAATTCTTGAGGTCGCCCCAGACGATCCTGACGGAAGGATCATTCATGTATGCGCCGAACTTTTTCCTGTTCTTTTCGCTGTCGCGCAGCAGAACGACCAGATTGTATTTGTCCTTATGCTTCTGGAACTCCAAAAAGCTGTGGTAGCCCATGTTGCCGGAAGCGCCGGTCAAAAATACCGTTTTTTTCTGAGCCATAATCAATCTCCTCCAAGGTTGAATTATACGGACAGAAACATCCATATTCAATTTATTTTATCATACTATTTTTAGAAAATCAACATTTTTTTGGATATAAAATCCGCGATTTTGTAACATTTCATCAAATGCCGAGGCGGTTTTTCAGCGCTTCGGTCACGACGTGCATCTGTTCGATCTCGCGGCGGCGGCTCTCGCCGAATTCCGCTGCATCCCGCGCGCGGGAGGTCCAGCCCATTTTCACGCCGCAAAGATCGAGATAGTATTTTGCGTTCACGGGGTAGCACTGGCATTCCGCCACCGACGCGAAGCCGAGGAACGCCTGCACGAGCGCGGCGGTCTCGGGGTCGGAACGATAATGCGCACACAGCCAGGCATACAGCTCCGGGTGGAAATTCGCCATCACGCCGGAATAGCCCGCGCAGCCGGCCTGCAGGGATTCGAGCAGCAGCGCGGCGTTCGCGTTGAAGATCTTCAGCGGCGTATCCGCAACAGCGTCCAGCTTTGCGCGAATCAGATCCATCCGGCAGCAGGTATCCTTCAGAAACTGCAGCCGGCCGTTCTGCGCGCAGGCGCGCAGCGTTTCGGGCGCCATGACGCGCTTATACGGATAGGGGCATTCATAAACGCCCAGCGCGATCTCGGGCAGCGCGGCCGCCGCGGCTTCATAGCGGCGCAGGAAAACGTCGTCTCCCTCGTCCGCGCGGGCGAAGCGGTTGGCAATAAACACGTAGGCGTCGATGCCTTCGTTAATAAAAGCCTTGGCTTCTTCGATCTGCTGCGTCGGATCGTCCGCCGTGTGCCCGGAGGCAACGACCGTCATCCCGGCAGGCTTATGCCGCATAATAAACCGCAGCAGCGCAAAACGCTCCTCAAAGGAAAGGAAAAAGATCTCGCTGGACTGGCAGATGGCAAAAATGCCGTTCGCGCCGTGCGACGCGTACCAATGCAGCAGCGCCTCCACGGCCGCGTAATCGATCCGGTTGTCTGACGTATAGGGCGTGATCATGGTCGGATACACGCCGTTCGGAATCTCTTTGATCAATCGGATCCACCTCCTCGACCCCAGTGTACCCGTTTTTGCCGCGTTTGTCAATCTTCCAGTTGCCTGCGCAGGCGCAGAAGGATCTGTTTTTCCCGCCGCGAGACCTGCACCTGCGTCATGCCGAGCCGCTGCGCCGCCGCCGTCTGCGTCAGACCCTGTCGATAGCGCAGGAGGATCAGCTGCCTGTCACGCTGATTCAGGGACGCGATCGCCTGCTCGAGGGCGATGCGGTCCGTCAGCGCGGTCTCCGGCGCTTCCTGCGGAACGGCCGCTTCGCGCATGGTTTCCGCCTCGGTCAGCGACAAGACCGGATCGGCTGCCCGGATGAGGACCGCCGTTTCCGCCGCGGAGAGCTGCAGCGCCTGCGCCAGCTCCGACACCGTCGGCTTCCGGCCGAGCCGCTCCGTCAGCTGCGCGGCGCAGGCAGACGCCGCCCGCGCCCTGTCGCGCGTTGTGCGGCCAATCCGGATCGACCCGCCCTGACGAAAGAGCGCGCGGATCTCACCGAGGATCACCGGCACGGCATAGGTTGAAAAGGCGAAGCCACGCGCAGGCTCAAAGCGATCCGCTGCCTTCACAAGCCCGATACAGCCGGCCTGAAACAGATCGTCATATTCCACGCCGCGCCCGCGAAACCGGCTCGCGCAGGCATGCACGAGGCCTAGATTCTCTGTGATCCGCTTTTCGCGCGCCTGCGTATGCTCAGGCATCGGCATCCCTGCCCGCAATCCGCTTGACCAGCGTCACGGAAGTGCCCTTGCCGACGCGGGAATGCACGCGCACCCGGTCACAAAAGCTTTCCATCACCGCGAACCCCAGCCCCGCGCGTTCCCCGCCGAGGGTCGTGAACAGCGGCTCCATCGCCTGTCTGACATCCGGAATACCGACCCCACGATCCCGGATGCGCACCTTCACTGTCCCATCGGCAAACAGACCCGCCCAAAGAAAGATCTCGCCCACCGAATGCGGATAAGCGTGCACGATGCAGTTTGTCACCGATTCGCTGACCGCAGTCTTCAGATCTGCCAGCTCCTCGATATTCGGATCCAGCTGCGAAGCAAACGCGGCGACTGCCGCGCGCGCAAAGCCCTCGTTGACCGAATGGCTTTGAAACCTCAAATGAATTTCATTGACCGGCTTCACTTCTTTTTACCCTCCTTTTTGCAAAGCGTGACGAGGCGTTCGAGCCCCGCCATGCGCATCATGCGATACAGCCGCTGATCCAGCCCGGTCACTTCAACGCGGCCGCCGTAGCTGTTGACCAGACGGTAACGGCCGAGCACGAAGCCGACGCCGGCGCTGTCCATAAACGTCACGGCGCTGAAATCCAGGCGGACCTTCGGCGAGAGCTTCGCTTCGATCGCGGCATCCGCCTCCTGACGCATGGCGGCCGCCGAATGATGATCCAATTCTCCTCCGAGCGCAATCGTCAGGCGCTGCGGCGACGAACTGATTTTCACAGACATTGTGATCCTCCTTCCAAAGAAAAAAGCTCCTTTACCGGTTAGGATAAAGGAGCCTGTCCGCAGATTCTGTTGAATTAAAGAAACTTCATAAATTTTTCAGCTTTTCACGCACCGCGCCGGCCAGATAAAACGAGCCGCAGACCAGCAGCACGTCGTCCGCCCCGGCGAGCGCTTCAAACCCGGCCTGCACGGCATCGACGGGATCTTCGACCGCGCGGCAGCGCGCGCAGTAAGGCGCGGCGGCGTCGGCCAACGCCTGCGCGTCCAGCGCGCGGGGCACGGGCGCGCGGGTCGCGATCAGCAGGTCGGCAAAGGGCGCAACGCGCTGCAGAAACGCATCGTAATCCTTATCCGCCATCAGTGAGCAGACCGCAACGATCCGGCGCCCTGCCAGCTGCGTGCGCAGCGTTGCCGCCAGCGCGTTCGCGCAGTCTTCATTGTGCCCGCCGTCCAGGAGGATCAGCGGATCGCGGCGGATCACCTCCGTGCGCGCCGGCATGGTCACGCCGGCGATGCCGGCCTGAATCGCATCGTCAAACGCGCACACGCCGGAGATCCGCAGATTATATAGCGCGTCGATCGCCGTCACGCAGTTATAGATCATATGCTCGCCGGCCAGCGGCAGGCGGATCGGCAGGTGACGATAGGTAAATTCGCTGCCCGTCAGATCGGACCGTTCGATCTTCAGAAACTCCACCGGCGGAAGGACCAGGAGATTGCCTTTTTCCCTGCAGGTGTTCCGGATCACTTCGAGCGCCTCCGGCGGCTGCTTCGGGTAGCAGACCGTCACGCCGCCGGGCTTGATGATGCCGCATTTTTCGGCCGCGATCTGCTCGATCGAATCGCCGAGGATCGCCGTATGATCGAGCGAGATGCTCGTGATGACGCTGACCAGAGGTTTGTCGATCACGTTCGTGGCGTCAAACCGCCCGCCGAGGCCCACCTCGAGCACGACGATCTGACATTTCATCACCGCATAATAGAGGAACGCGAGGGCCGTGACCGCTTCGAATTCCGTCACCTGCATCCCCTGCGCCGCCAGCCGCTCGATCTCGAGCCGCACGGCGTCCATGCACCTGGCAAGCAGCTCCCGCGGGATCATTTCGCCGTTGACGCGGATGCGCTCGCGGAAGTCGATCACGTAAGGCGAGGTGTAAAGCCCGACGGTGTATCCCCCCGCCTGCAGGGCGGCGGCGATCATGGTTGAGGTGGAGCCCTTGCCGTTCGTGCCGGCCACGTGGACAAATTTCAGCCTTTTCTGCGGATCGCCGAGCGCATGGCACAGCGCCGCGATGCGTTCGAGCCCCGGCCGGATGCCGAACGCCTCCAGAGAATGGATATAAGCAACCGCTTCTTCGTAATTCATGAAAACTCCTTGAAAAATGCCCGAAGACCGTTTCAGGACTTCGGGCAGCTTTTTTTATGCGTTCAGCTTGGCAAGGCTTTCCTCGAGCAGCGCCAGCTTCTCCTTGCATTTTTCCGCAAGATCGCGCTGCGCCTGCACGACGGCTGCCGGCGCCTTGGAAACGAAGCTTTCATTCGCGAGCTTCTTCTCGACGAATTCCAGATCGGATTTCGCCTTTTCCACTTCCTTGCGCAGGCGGGCGCGTTCAGCGTCGAGATCGACCAGCTCGCCCAGCGGGATATAGATCTTCGCATCCTGCGTCACGATGCACACGGCGCCCTCGAGATCGAAGCTCTCCGCCACGGCGACCTCAGACGCGCCGGCCAGACGCTGCATGAACATGGCGCCGCGCTCGAAGGTCGGCTGATAGGCAGTGGCAAAGAACACCTTCGCCTTTTTGGAAGGGGCGACGTTCATCTCGGCGCGGCGGTTGCGGATCGCGCGGATCGCCGTGATGATGCGCTGCATCTCGGCCTCCTCGGTCGGGAAATCAAGCGCGGGATCATAGACCGGCCACGGGGAGATCATGATGGATTCGCCCTCGTGCGGCAGCGTCTGCCAGATTTCCTCCGTGATAAACGGCATGAAGGGGTGCAGAAGCTTGAGCGTGCTGCTCAGGATATAAACCAGCACCTGCTTGGCATCCTGCGCGGCGGCGCCGCCCTGCTGCAGACGGATTTTCGAGAGCTCGATATACCAGTCGCAGAACACGTCCCAGACGAAATCGTAGAGCTTCGACACGGCGATGCCCAGCTCGAATTTTTCGAGGTTGTCAGTCACTTCCTTCACCAGCCGGTTATAGCGGCTGACCACCCATTTATCCTCGAGCGCAAGCGTCTCGGGCAGGGCGCAGGGCACGTCGGCATCCTCGATATTCATCAGGATATACCGCGCGGCGTTCCAGATCTTGTTGGCGAAGTTGCGGCTCGCGCTGACCTTCTCATCCGAGAAGCGCATATCGTTGCCGGGGCTGTTGCCCGTGGCGAGCGTCAGGCGCAGCGCGTCCGCGCCGTACTGATCGATGATCTCCAGCGGATCGATGCCGTTGCCGAGGGATTTGGACATTTTGCGCCCGAGCGCGTCGCGCACAAGGCCGTGGATCAGCACATCGCTGAACGGCTTCTGCCCGGTGTATTCCAGCGCGGAGAAGATCATGCGGGAGACCCAGAAGGTGATGATGTCATAGCCCGTGACCAGCGTATTGGTAGGGTAATAATGCTTCAGATCCTCGGTTTCTTCCGGCCAGCCGAGCGTGGAGAACGGCCAGAGCGCGGAGGAGAACCAAGTATCCAGCGTGTCGGGATCCTGCTCGACCTTGCCGCCGCATTTCGGGCAGCAGGCGGGCGCTTCCTTGGCAACGGTGATCTCGCCGCAGTCCTGGCAATAATAGGCCGGGATGCGATGACCCCACCAGAGCTGACGGGAAATGCACCAATCGCGAATATTCCGCATCCAATGGAAATAGTTTTTATTGAAGCGATCCGGGATGAAGCGGATGTCGCCGTTTTCGACCGCCTCGATCGCGGGGCCGGCCAGCGGCTCCATCTTGACGAACCACTGCAGGGAAACGCGCGGCTCCACGGTCGTGCCGCAGCGGTAGCAGGTGCCGACGTTGTGGCTGTAATCCTCGATCTTCACCAGTGCGCCTTCCGCCTCCAGATCCCTGACGATGGCCTTGCGCGCTTCGTAGCGATCCATGCCGGCATACTGCGGATAATCCTCGTTGATCTTCGCATCCGGCGTGAGCACGTTGATCACCGGCAAGTCGTGGCGCTTGCCGACCTCGAAGTCGTTCGGGTCGTGGGCGGGCGTGATCTTCACAACGCCGGTGCCGAAATCCATTTCCACGTAGTCATCCGCGATCACGGGGATCTCGCGGTGGACGATCGGCAGGATCAGCGTCTTGCCGACCAGATCCTGATAGCGCTCATCGTTGGGATTCACCGCGACGGCGGTATCGCCCAGCAGCGTTTCCGGGCGGGTGGTCGCCAGCTGCA
>JAFWCS010000190.1 GCA_017534365.1 Clostridia bacterium
TCCGTGCCCTACGCACACCGGCAGGAACCGCACGCCAATGGCGCCGCGCATTTGCCAGCGGAATGCACAGCGGAACCGGCTGTGCAATAATGGCCTCCCTCTTTGAGGGAGGTGTCGAGCAAAGCGAGACGGAGGGAGTTGATGCGCCTGTGGCGCATGCGGAACGCTGAAACAGCGTTCCCTACACTGCCCGCCTGATCGCCTTCTTCCGTCAGATTTTCGGCGCGCTGCCGGTCATCATCCGGCGCGCAAACCATGAAGCATAAGGAGCATCTGCCATGTGCATTTTAGTCATCAACGGCCCGAATCTGAATCTCCTCGGCGTACGGGAGCCCGGCATCTACGGCGACCGCAGCTATGCCGCGCTCTGCGCGCTGATCGAGGACTACGCCGCGCAAAAGGGCGTGGAGGTCCGGCTGTTCCAGTCCAACCACGAGGGCGCGATCGTCGATGAGATCCAGGCCGCCCTCGGCCGGTTCGACGGCATCGTCATCAATCCCGCCGCCTACACGCACACGAGCATCGCCATCCTCGACGCGCTCAAGGCCGTCGCTCTGCCCGCAATGGAGGTGCATATCTCCGACGTGGCCGCCCGCGAGCCCTTCCGGCAGATCTCCTACGCCGGCATGGCCTGCCGTCGGTCCTTCATCGGCCTGGGCTTTGACGGTTATCTGCGCGCGATCGACGCGCTGCTGGAGGGCGCATAAATGTCGCAGACTTCCAACCTCAGAACCAATCCAGGCGCCTGCCCGCTGGCAAAAAAATGCGGCGGCTGCCAGCTGCAGAATCTCCCCTACCCCCGCCAGCTCAAATGGAAGCAGGCGCGCGCGGAGATCCTGCTGAAGAAATTCGGCAAAGTCGACCGCATTCTCGGCATGGAAACGCCTTATCACTACCGCAACAAGGTGCAGGCCGCCTTCGGCCGCACCCGCGGCGGCAAGATCATCAGCGGCGTCTATCAATCCGGCTCGCACCGCATCGTCGCGGTGGACAGCTGCATGATCGAGGACGCCACGGCCGACGCGATCATCGTGACCGTGCGCGCGCTGCTGCCGAAATTCCGCGTGCCGGTCTATGACGAAGACCAGCGCACGGGCTTCCTGCGCCACGTGCTGGTCAAACGCGGCTTCGCCACGGGGGAAGTGATGGTCGTGCTCGTGGGCGCGAGCAATTATTTCCCGATGAAAAAGAAATTCACCGCCGCGCTGCGGGAACGCCATCCCGAAATCACGACGGTGCTGCTGAACATCAACCCGAAGGACACGAATCTCGTGCTCGGCGACCGGGAGGAGATCCTCTTCGGCAAGGGGTATATCGAGGACGTGCTCTGCGGCTGCACCTTCCGCATCAGCGCGAAATCCTTTTATCAGATCAACCCCGTGCAGACGGAAAAGCTCTATGGCAAGGCGATGGCGCTCGCGCAGCTCGACGCGGACACGACCGTGATCGACGCCTATTGCGGCATCGGCACGATCGGCCTGGTCGCGGCAAAAACGGCCGGCCGGGTGATCGGCGTGGAGCTGAATCCCGACGCCGTGCGCGACGCGATCGTCAACGCCAAACGCAACGGCGCGGAGAACGCGCGCTTTTATTGCGCGGACGCCGGCGATTTCATGCAGGCGCTGGCCGCTGACGGCGAATCGGCGGACGTGGTCTTTATGGACCCGCCCCGCGCCGGCAGCAGCACCAGATTCATCAACGCCCTCGGCGCCCTGCAGCCCAAGCGCATCGTCTATATCTCCTGCAACCCCGAGACCCTCGCACGCGACCTTGCAGGGATCATCAAAAAGGGCTACGCCGTGCAGAGCATCACCCCGGTCGACATGTTTCCGCACACGAACCATATAGAGACTGTTGCTTTATTAGTCAAACTTCCGCCCGATGATGTTATCAAGGTTAAGCTTGATGTGTCGGAATTGCCGGTATCTATTCATGACGGCGACGCAACCTATCCCGAAATCAAAGCCTATGTTGAACAGCAGTTCGGACTAAAGGTTTCTTCGCTCTATATTTCACAAATCAAACGCAAGTTCGGATTGACTGTCACAGATTCGTATAACAAGCCAAAGTCTGATAATTCCCGTCAGCCTATTTGCCCTCCGGATAAAGAAAAGGCAATCGCAGAGGCATTACGGTATTTAATTTGCCTGAAAGCTTTTTCAGAAAGTATGAATCGGCAGATCTTACCAAGAGGGTTATGGGAATAAGCGGAACGGTCGGCAAAGTTGCATCAGTTGCGGTTACAGGATGCATTTCGCTGATTTCAATGCTCATTTATTTTATCAGAATGTATGCTTACTCTTCAAGGCTTTCCTTCATTGGACTTGCTTTGGTTATCGGTTACGGAACAATTTATTATTTTATCAACAAATTGACTGTTAAACAAACAGAAGTATTTGCGAAACTTGACGCTGAAGCAGGGTCAAAACTCTTTCAGTTTATCAGCGGTATTTCAAAAATAAGGATTGCCGGAGTTGAAAACAGGGCAATATATGAGTATATCAAACCTTTTATTAAGCTACGCGAAAGAAGCTCAAAAGCAGGAAAAATTTCGCTGATAAACAATGCCGTCGCATCTGCTGCCACCACTGTATTTACTGTTGTATTTTATATTTTAGTTGTTACACAAAACGAATCTATGCCTTATAGCATAACGGTTGGTGCATTTGCAGCGTTTATGTCATTGTTTGGCGCCTTTGAATCAAATGCTCTGAATATTGTTTCACAGATTGTATCGCTAAGGGTCTTGGGGCCGCAATACAAGCGCTTTGAGCCCATTATGAAAGAAAAGCCGGAATATGATGACGGATGTGAGCTTCCGGGCGAAATCACCGGCTCAATAGAGGTAAACAATGTTTCGTTTTCATATTCGGAAGATGAGCCCAATGTGCTTACGGACATTAATTTATCAGTAAACCCGGGTGATTACATCGGCATTGTCGGTCCTTCCGGTTCAGGTAAATCAACCCTGATGAAACTCCTTCTGGGATTTGAAAAACCAACGTCAGGGAAAATATATTTTGACAATAAGGATATAGAAAAAGTTGACAAAAGAGAGCTTCGGAAAAAGATGGGCGTTGTTCTCCAAAACGGAAAACTCATATCCGGCAGTATTTTTGATAATATAACGATTACAGCTCCTAATGCGACAGCCGATGATGTAAACAGGGTCATTGAGGCAGTCGGATTAAAGAACGACATTGAAAAAATGCCCATGGGGATTTATACAATGCTCAATGAAGAAAGCAACACAATTTCCGGCGGACAGCAACAGAGAATACTTATTGCGAGAGCTATAATATCATCTCCCGAAATACTGATTTTCGACGAGGCTACCAGTGCTCTTGATAATATTACTCAAAGCATGGTGAGCGAAACTCTTGATAAGATGAATGTTACGAGAATCGTAATAGCTCACAGGCTCAGTACAATTATGAACTGTGGGAGAATCCTCGTAATTGATAACGGCAAAATAGCAGAGGACGGCTCGTATAATGAACTTATGGCAAAACAGGGAATATTTTACAGCCTTGCGATCAGACAGACATCATAATTTTTTATTAATTTTTGATTCCGCTGTAACAATCATCGCTTTGATGTGTATACAGACAGTGGAGACGGTGTATTTGCCGCTTAAAGCTCTTGAGAGACGTTTCAGAACATCTGATTACATCTCAAAACAGTTTTTAATTCAAATCAAATAAGGGAACGAAAATTCATAATCGTTCTCGAATAATAAGGAGGAAAAAATATGTCAACAAAAGAAAAAATTGACGCTTTGATGCAGGACGAGAATTTCGTTGAAAAATTCAAAGCAGCAGGTTCACCCGAGGAGATCACCGCTCTTTACAAGCAGCAGGGCATTGAAATCACCGAGGAAAATGCAAAAGCGAGCTATGATTACATGCATGGTACCGGTGAACTCGACGAGAGCGCTCTTGAAAAAGTCAGCGGCGGTTCTATGAGAGGCGTAATCGGTATTGCAACTGCCGCAACCGCAGCATCAATCGCAGTTGGTATCCTGGCAGCAGGTGCTGTAGCATCAAATATTGGAAACGCTATCAATAATGTTGCTTATATCAAAGGCCAGGCTGCAGTAGAAATCGCAAATACAATCCGCAAAGACGCAGGAGTATAATCCACAAGATGCGA
>JAFWCS010000191.1 GCA_017534365.1 Clostridia bacterium
AAGGGCTTCCGCATGGTCAACGACGTCAAGCCCGGCGGCGTGTTCCTGATCAACTGCCAGTGGGATGAGAAAGAGCTCGGCGAGAAGCTCAACGCCGAAGCCAAGCGCTATATCGCGCGCAACAACATCCAGCTCTACACCGTCAACGCGATCGACCTTGCCGCGAAGATCGGTCTGGGCAAGCGCACCAACACCGTGCTGCAGTCCGCGTTCTTTGCGCTGGCCAAAGTGCTGCCCGCAGAGGAAGCCATCGGCTACATGAAGGAAAAGGCCCAGAAGTTCATGAAGAAGGGCATTGAGATCGTCAAGATGAACGAGGACGCGATCGACGCCGGCGCCACTGCTTACGTCAAGATCAACGTTCCCGCAGAGTGGGCTGACGCTGAGGACGCCGTGAAGGCGGACGACAACGCGAATCCCTCCAAGCTTGAGAAGATGGTGCGCAGCATCATGGAGCCTGTTGGCAAGATGGACGGCGACCGCCTGCCGGTCTCCGCGTTCGTGGATCACGCGGACGGCACCTTCGAGCAGGGCGCATCCGCGTTTGAGAAGCGCGGCGTTGCGGTCATGGTGCCCGAATGGGATGCAGAGAAGTGCGTTTCCTGCAACCAGTGCGCGTTCGTTTGCCCGCATGCGACGATCCGTCCCTTCGCGCTGAGCGAAGAGGAAGCGGCAAACGCGCCCGCCGTGCTCAAGTCCAAGGAGATGCGCGGCAAGCCCTATAAGTTCACGATGGCCGTTTCGCCCTTCGACTGCATGGGCTGCGGCGTGTGCGTGGGCGTGTGCAAGCCCGGCGCGATCAAGATGGTCCCGCGTGAGAGCCAGGATGCCCAGCAGGCAGCGTTCGATTACTGCGTGGCCAACGTGAGCGAGAAGAAGGATCTCACCGAGAAGATCACCACGATCTCCAGCCAGTACAAGCAGCCGCTGCTTGAGTTCTCCGGCTCCTGCGCAGGCTGCGCCGAGACCTCCTATGCGCGCCTGATCACCCAGCTGTTCGGCGACAGAAAGTATATCTCCAACGCGACCGGCTGCTCCTCCATCTGGGGCGGTCCCGCCGCCACCTCTCCCTACACGGTCAACAAAGAGGGCCGCGGTCCCGCATGGGCCAACTCCCTGTTTGAGGACAACGCGGAGCACGGCTACGGCATGTATCTCGGCCAGAACGCGATCCGCAACAGCCTGATCGCCCGCGTCGAAAAGATCACGGCGAAAGAGGATGCGCCCGCCGAGCTGAAGGCGGCCGCACAGGCCTATCTTGACACCAAGGATGACGGCGAAGCGAATGCCGCTGCCACCAAGGCGCTCGTTGCCGCGCTCGAGGCGCGTGAATGCTGCTGCGAGAACTGCAAGGCCATCCTTGACAATAAAGAATACCTCGCCAAGAAGTCCATCTGGATCTTCGGCGGCGACGGCTGGGCCTATGATATCGGCTTCGGCGGCGTGGACCACGTGCTCGCGGCCGGCGAAGACGTCAACATCATGGTCTTCGATACCGAAGTGTATTCCAACACCGGCGGTCAGGCCTCCAAGGCCTCCAACATCGGCCAGGTGGCGCAGTTCGCCGCGGCCGGCAAGGCGATCGCGAAGAAGAGCCTTGCGGAGATCGCCATGAGCTACGGCTACGTCTACGTTGCGCAGATCGCTATGGGCGCCAACATGAACCAGACGCTGACCGCGCTGCGTGAGGCGGAAGCCTATCACGGCCCGTCCATCGTCATCGCCTACGCCCCCTGCGAGATGCACTCCATCAAGGGCGGTATGGTCAACTGCCAGGCCGAGATGAAGAAGGCTGTGGATTGCGGCTACTGGAATATGTTCCGCTACAACCCGGCGCTCAAGGCCGAGGGCAAGAACCCGTTCACGATCGACAGCAAGCCCGCCACGACCAGCTACAGAGACTTCATCATGGGCGAGGCGCGCTACTCCTCCCTGACCCGTTCCTTCCCCGAGAGAGCGGAGACGCTCTTCACCCTTGCGGAGAAGACCGCCATGGAGCGTTACGATCACCTGCTTCGTCTGAAGGATCTCTACGCGCCGAAGGCAGACTGATCGGCTGACAAACTGCAAACAAACCAACAAGCGCCCCGCAGGCTCCGTTCCTGCGGGGCGCATTCCCGTTTTTTTACGAATTGCTATCGACATTTTGAAATGTTCGTGCTATGATATACCTATAAGAATCTGAGAAACGGGGGATTTCAATGACGAACGAACTGCACGATTATGACGTATTCCCGAAGGTGTTTCGGGTCGGCAAGCCTGTGACCGTGACGGTCAGACCCCTGGGCGACCACGCGGCGTTTAAAAAGCCGGAGCAGACGGTGCTCTATATTCTCGGGCTCGAGGACGGCAAGGCGCGCGATTATCCCGCGCGCGGGAACGACAAGACCTGCCCGTTTGCTATGCAGCCGGACGGCAGCCTGACCTTTACCTATGCGTTCCCGAAGGAGCAGATGTATTTTCTGCGCTTCATTGACAGCGAGACAAACCGCCGGATCGTTCAGCTGCCGGTCTACGCGGTGAACGACGATCTCTGCGGCCGCTATCCGCTGGTGGGCGACCTGCATATGCACACCTGCCGCTCGGACGGCCGCCAGTGTCCGGCCGTCGTCTGCGCGGATTACCGCAGGCACGGCTACGATTTCTTTGCCATCACCGATCATCACCGCTATTATCCTGCGCTCGAGGCGATCGGCATTTATAAAGACGTGCCGATCGAATTCACGATCGTGCCCGGCGAAGAGGTGCATATGCCGGATGTGAAGGATCTGATCAACGACGTGCATATCGTCAATTTCGGCGGCAAATATTCCGTCAACGCGCTGGTAGAGGACGTGCAGACCGACGAGGTCGGCAAAGATGAAAAATTCCGTGCGCTCGAAGGCGCGCCCTGCCCGCCCGTGCGCACGAAAGAGGAATTCTATCGCGAGATCTGCGCTTTCGCGGAGACGCTCGACATTCCGGAAGGGATCGAAAAGCTTGCCTACGCCTGCTGCGTCTGGGAATTTGAGCAGATCCGCGCCGCCGGCGGCCTCGGCATCTTCGCGCATCCCTACTGGATCTCCAACGTCTATCAGGTGCCGGAGACCTTTACGGATTATATGCTGGAGCGCCATCCGTTCGACGCCTTCGAGGTGCTCGGCGGCGAAAACTACTATGAGCAGAACGGCTTCCAGGCGCAGAAATACTATGAGATGCGCGCGCGCGGCGTCGATTTCCCGATCGTCGGCAGCACGGACAGCCACAGCTGCTTCAACAACGAAAACGCCTACGTTGCCTCGACCATGGTCTTTGCGGAGAAGAACGAGCGGGAAGCGCTGATTTCCGCGATCAAGGACAAGTATTCCGTCGCCATCGACGGCATCAGCAAGGAATTCCGCCTTGTGGGCGACCTGCGTCTTTCCCGCTACGCCTGCTTCCTGCTCAAGGAGTTTTTCCCGCTGCATGACGAGCTCTGCTACGAAGAAGGCCGCGCGATGAAGGACTACGCCTGCGGCGTCGAGGGCGGCAGGGAAACGCTGGAATTCCTCAGCGGCCGCATGCGCAGGCAGCGCGAAAAATACTTTTCATTCTAAACAGGGGAGATCATCATGTTTCAGCTCAGACCCTATCATGCGCCGGATTTCCGGAGCGAACCGCTGGCACACGCGCCTCAGGCGAAGCTCGTGCCCGCCCCGCGGGACGGCGTCGCGCCGGAGGGCTATCATGCGCTGAGCATCTATCCGGAATATTTCCATATCGGCGGGCAGTGGCTGCTCGCGCAGGAGAGCCGGATGGACTGCGCCGCCGTGTTTGAAGACGGCAGGATCGTCGTGCGTGAATTCCGCCATCTGCGGCAGGGGGACGCCGTTGTCGTCGGCCGCACGGAACGCGGCGAGGAAGGCATCTACGTGCATGCGAACGGCTTCGCGGAGGAAGCGGCCGCGCGGGATCTTTTCGCCTTCCGCACCGGGCGCTCCCGAGAAACGGCCTTTTCCCGCGATTATGACGAGCTGTATGATCTGCTGCGCCATGAACGGGAACACGGCAAGATCGTCTGGGTCATGGGGCCGGCCTTCAGCTTTGACCACGACGCGCGCGACGCGATGAGCCGCCTGATCGAAAACGGCTACGTCCACGCGATCCTCGCCGGCAACGCGCTGGCCACCCACGACCTCGAGGGCGCCTATCTGCACACGGCCCTCGGGCAGGATATCTATACCCAGCAGCCCTATCCCAACGGACACTACAACCATCTCGATACCATCAACCGCGTGCGCTATTACGGCAGCATCACGGAATTCATCCGGCAGGAGGGCATCTCCGACGGCATCATTTTCAGCTGCGAAAAATACGGCGTGCCCTACGTCCTCGGCGGCTCCATCCGCGACGACGGCCCGCTGCCGCCGGTCTTCGGCAACGCCTATGAGGCGCAGGATGCGATGCGCAACCAGATCCGTGACGCCACGACCGTGATCTGCATGGCGACCACCCTGCATACGATCGCCACCGGCAACATGACGCCGTCCTACCGCGTGCTGCCGGACGGCACGGTGCGCCAGGTTTATTTTTACTGCGTGGATATTTCCGAATTCGTCGTCAACAAGCTGGCCGACCGCGGCTCCCTGAGTGCGCGCGGGATCGTGACGAACGTGCAGGATTTCATCGTGAATCTTGCCAAGGGACTGCGCGTATAAAAGAATCGCCTAAAGCAAGCCGCCCCGCGGCGTCCGGAAGGACGCCGCGGGGCGGATCGTTGCACTAAATAGGACTCAGCTCTTATGGAGCCTGACGCATTTTGCGGCGATCAGGAAGCTGACGAAAAACAGCGCGGCGCCGCAGAGCGCCAGATCCATCGGCATGGTCGTCGCCGCGCGCAGCGCGGGCAGGAAGCCGCCGAGCAGCCGGCGGTTAGCCAGCGTTTCGGCGCCGATGTTGATCAGATCACACAGGACGCACAGACCGACGACGGCCGGCAGCGCGCGCAGGGCAAAGTCCTCCGGCCGCGCCTTGACCGGCACGTGCAGGCAGCGCACAAGGATGTTTTTATGCGCGATGACAAGCGACGCGATCAGCGCGGCGAGCGCGAGCACGATGTAAACGAGGATCCACGGGCTGAAGGACGACCGGTGCAACAGATCGAGCAAGCAGCGCCCGAGGCGATAGACCGGCAGCGCAGCGACGAGCAGAAGCACGAAGATCGCGTCAAACAGCCAGCGGCCGTGCCGGTTGGCGATCGGAGAGCGCAGCTTGAATTTGCCCGCGCCCTCGAGCACCTTCGCCGGCAGGCAGACGAGCACCAGCGCGGCGAGCAGCCCCAGCAGGAACAGCGCGAAGAAGCCCGCCGTTTCGCCGCTGGTCAGCAGATAGGCGATCACGTCGCTGCCGGCATAGGCATTGCGGTGGACCAGCGAAGCGCCCAGCGCGGCAAGTCCGCCCGCGCAGCTGAGCCCGAACGGCAGGAGCGAAGCGACAGGATCTTTTTTCCAGATCCCGGCGGCCGTGAATACGATCACAGCGGCGGCTGTGTTAGCGGCGGCGCGGCAGAGCATGTCGTTCACATGCATGGCAACGGACGGCAGGCGCGACGCGGCGAACAGGCGCAGCGGAATCGCCAGCGCAAAGAAGCCGGCGGTGAGCACCAGAAGCTCCCAGAACTTCCAGCCGCGCGCGGAAAGACGGGTGCCGATCCAGAGCGCAAACAGCGGCAGGAAAGAGAAGCCGAGCAGGACCGTTCCCCACCGGGGCAGGATCAGCGGCAGCAGACCGTTTGCGTAAAACGGCGCGCCCGTGGCGGCCGCCAGCACGACGGCGACCGGCAGGCTCTCAAACGTCACAGTCTTGCGGTTGCCGAAAAACGCGAAGAAAAACAGCGCGGCAAACAGAGCGAGCACAATTGCGCCGTTGCCGATTTCGCCGAAGAACCGCCAGGCGTAGCCGGCAAGTCCGGCGGCGGCAAAGACCATTGCGACGCGCGCGCCCGCGTTGAGGTTGCGCGTTCCTTTCAGCGTCATTTCATCGCCTCCCATCAGATTCTGCTTCTATTTTACATGGTTTTGATAAAAAAAGCAACCGCAGCGGCCGAAATCGTCAATTTCCCTTTGCATTTTTTTCGATTTGTGTTAAGATACAGATGTGATTACTCTTTCGGAGGTGCGCTATGAAAGAATTCAAGATCCCTGCGAGCGACGGCCTGCAGCTTTCCGTCGCCCTGTTTGAGCATGACGACCCCAAGGCGATCATTCAGGTGATCCACGGCGCGAAGGAGCATAAGGAGCGCTATTATGATTTCATTCAGTTTCTGAATGACAACGGCTACGCCGTGATCGTTTCCGACAACCGCGGCCACGGCCACTCGGTCAACGAGACCTATTATCTCGGCCACTGTGACGGCGTGGCGCAGATGCTCGACGATCAGTATCTGATCACGCAGACGATCAAGGCGGCCTATCCCGGCAAGGCGCTGTATCTGTTCGGCCATTCCTTCGGCTCGGCGCTGGCCAGAGACTATCTGCAGACGCACGACGACGAGATCAAAAAGCTGCTGCTGACCGGCACGGTCTTCCCGATCCCCGTCAGCCGGCTGGGCGAAAAGCTCTGCGACCTCTCGCTGATGATCGGCAGTCCGCGCAGCACGAAGGGCCTGCCGGCGCTGATCGCGAATGTGCCGGTGGATTCCTGGGTCTGCGGCAACCCCGCCACCATGGCGGTCTACCGCAAGGATCCGCTGATCCAGCGCTGCAAGTATACCACCGAGGCGGCGGAAACGATCATTGCCTCCGTTTCGATGCTGACGGATTATCAGTATTTCCGCTGCAAGAATCCGACGCTGCGCATTCTGAGCGCGAACGGCGCGGGCGATCCCTTCATGGGCGGCAGCCTTGGCCTGAAAATGACCGTCGCCGCGCTGCGCAAAGCGGGCTATTCGCTGATCGATACGATCGTCTACCCCGGCATGAAGCATGAGGTCATCAACGAGGTGGGCAATCAGACGGTCTATGCGGATTTCCTGCGTTTCTTTGACGCGGAGTGATCCAAGAGATGAACGCAATGAACACGAAGATTTAAGCACGAATCCCCCGGCCTGGCCGGGGGATTCCTATGAAAGCTGTTTTTTTACAGCCCCTTTTTGCTCTCACTTGTCAAACGCCGGGTTGCAGGCGTAGAAGTTTTTCTCATTCATGCGGTCCGTCGCCAGCCGCAAAGCCTCGCCGAAGCGCTGGAAGTGGACGATTTCGCGCTCGCGCAGGAACTTGATCGCGTCGCGCACGTCGGGGTCATCCACCAGCCGCAGGATATTGTCATAGGTCGTGCGGGCCTTCTGCTCCGCAGTCATATCCTCCATCAGATCGGTGATCACGTCGCCCTTGCTCTGCGTGTAAGCGGCGGTGAAGGGCACGCCGGCCGCCGAAGCGGCATAGACGCCGGCGGTGTGATCGACGAAATACGCCTCGAAGCCGCCGGCGCGGATCTGCTCCTCGCTCAGATTGCGCGTGAGCTGGTGAACGATCGTGCCCACCATTTCCAGATGCCCCAGCTCCTCCGTGCCGATATCCGTCAGAATGGCCTTGAGCTCGTTCCACGGCATGGCGAAGCGCTGGCTCAGATAGCGCAGCGACGCGCCAAGTTCGCCGTCCGGACCGCCATACTGACTTAAAATGATCTGGGCGTATTTCGGATTGGTGCTGCGGATCTTCACGGGATACTGCAGCTTTTTTTCATAGATAAACATCAGCGGTCACACTCCTGCGCGTCCCACGGCCATGGGGTTTTGATCCATTCGCTTGCGCTGCATGCGGTGGCGGTGAGGGGCGCGAAATGGTCCTCGAATTCCGCGCGCAGCCGACGCGCACGCTGGGTTGCCTGACGAAAGGCCTCTGCGGTCTGCGTATCCCACGGATGGGTGTCCAGATACAGGTGCAGATCCCAGGCGGCAAATTGCGCGGCGCTCAGACGGCGCAGCGCGGTTTCGCGTTTGTTCATTTGCAGCACTTCCCCGTGAACGGCTTGTGGAGCGAGGGGAACACCGTGCCGGCCTCAAGCGCCTTGGCGTCTTCATAGAGCGTGCTGTCCGTCTGCATCGGCACATACGCCATGGCTGCCGTGAAATTCGCAGGCAGCGGCGTGAGCGCGCCGGGCAGCGGCTCGCTGCGCGGCAGGGTCTGCCGGCGGCGACTGGTCTGATATTCATTCATACCGTTTCATCCTTTCCGGGTTGCATCTCGAAGCGCTGCTCCGGCTGTGAGCAACCGCTTCGTCGTTATCATTCTATGCAGTGCGGGACAAAACGGTTTTCCGCAGTTTTGTAATGTTGCACAATTTTCCCGGCACATTTTTGACTTGCCAAGCGCGTGGAAGTATGATAAAATTATAAAGATAAAAATGAAAAGGGGTTTGTGAAATGGGAAAACTGAATCAAATCGATAAAGCGGCCGACAGCAAAGGCTCTGTTGTTACAACGATCTGGCAGTTTGTGAAATTCATCTTTGTCAGTCTGCTGGCGATGATTGTGCAGTTCGCGCTGCTGAATCTCCTGCCGCTCATTCCCGCGATCAAAGCGCAGTACACGACGGAATTCCACTGGTGGGTGTTTACCTCCACGGTCGCTGCCGGCGGCCTCGGCTATTTTATCGTCAACAACACCGCGAACATTATTGCGCAGATTGTTGCGTTTTTTGTCAACAGAGAAAAGACCTTCAATTCCGGCGCGAACATTGCAGTGACGCTGCCGATCTATATCGTCTTTACGATCGCGCTGATTTGCTTCTCCGCCTGGCTGAATCCGACGCTGAAGGATCTGTTTGTTTCCAAGGGGTGGATGGAAGACGCGGCAGCGTCCAATGTGGCGACGATGATCTGCTCCGCCGTGCAGTTCTTCCTTTATTTCCCGGTCGACAAGATTCTCTTCCACAAGAGAAAGGAAGAAGCGCAGGCATAATCGCATTTCAGATTCCGTAAACTGATGAAAAGAGCCGTCCGGACCGGGCGGCTCCTTTTGCGGATTTCCCCGGGCAAATCGAGTAGAAAGGATGGAACGGCATGAAACGTGTGTGCGTACTGGCGCTCTGCGTCCTGCTGCTTCTGATGGCGGTCGCCGGCGGGCGGGAGCCGGATCCACAGCCGCAGACGACATCGGCCGTGACGAGTGCACGGGCGGCGCGAAAGATGCATCCTTTGCAGCGCTCGACCGAGGAGCCTGCGCCCACGACCGCCGCGCCGAAGGCGAGCGGGGCGCCGTCCGCCGCAGAAACGACCACCGGGGCGCCGCGCACGGCCTATGCATCCGCCGCCGCGACCTCTGCCGCCGAGACGACGGGCGGGCGGCAGCATTCGCCCCTGTATCTGCCCGGCTATACGGTGGACGACGTTATTCGCTGGTTCGATGAGGTCGCGCTCAGCTCCGAGTATTCGACGGGGGAGGATACCCAAAGCCTGCTCCGCTGGGAAAGCGAGATCCGTTACTGCCTGCATGGCTCCTACACGCAGGAGGATGCCGACTGGCTGGCCGGTATTTTCAAACAGCTGAATGCTGTCGAGGGCTTTCCCGGCGCACGGCGCGTGCAGGACGAAGACAGCGCGAATATGAATCTCTATTTCTGCGACCGCGATGAATTCCACGACCGGATGTATGATTCCGTGCCCGACGACAACGCGGACGGCGCGACGACTTATTATTACAACGGCGCAAATCATATCACCTCCGCCACGATCTGCTACTGGGAGGATATGAGCGCCTCTGTGCGCAGATCCGTGATGACGGAGGAGATCATCAACTCCGTCGGCTTTTCCAACGACACCACAGAGCGGGAAAACAGCGTCGTTTATCAGTACGGCTCCTGGACGGAGGAGCCGGACAAGGTGGACTGGCTGCTGCTGCGGCTGATCTACGCCCCCGAAATGCGCGCGGGCATGCGCCGCGCCGAGGCGGAAAAGGTGATCCGCAAACTATACTATTAATTATATACTGTCAGCGACAGGAAAAAAGAGACAAAGGGGATCTGAGGTAGCTATCATGGAATTTCACGGGTTTCAAAAATTGACGCTGCTCGACTTTCCGGGCAAAACCGCGTGCACGCTCTTCACCGGCGGCTGCGATCTGCGCTGTCCGTTTTGTCACAACGCCGAGCTGGTGCTGCATCCCGAAGCGGCGCCGACGGTGGGAGAGGCGGAGATCCTCGCCTATCTGGAGCGGCGGCGCGGCATTCTTGACGGCGTGGCGATCACGGGCGGCGAGCCGCTGATGCATCCGGAGCTGGCCGGCTTCCTGCGGCAGGTGCGCGCCCTGGGCTTCGCCGTGAAGCTCGACACCAACGGTACCTACCCGCTGCGCCTGCGCACGCTGGTCGAGGAGGGGCTGCTGGATTACGTGGCCATGGATGTGAAAGCGTCGCCGGCGGGCTATCCCGCCGTGGTCGGCATTCCGCAGTTCCGGACCGACCGGATCGCCGAGAGCATCCGCTTCCTGCTGACGGAGCCGGTCGACTATGAATTCCGCACCACGGTCGTGCGCGAATTCCACGATCTGGCCGGGATCGACGCGCTCGGGCGGTGGATCCGCGGGGCGAAGCGGCATTATCTGCAGGCCTTCAAGGATTCCGTCGCGCTGATCGGCGCGGGGATGACCCCGGTGCCGAAAGCCGAAATGCTGCAAATGCGCGACGTAATGCTGCAATACGTTTCCGCCTGCGAGGTGCGCGGGGTCTGAAGGCCCCGCCCGCAGCGGCTTTTGCGGGCGGAATGATTTCTGTCTGCAGAGAAAAATAAAAAAATAAACACAATATCTAGTAAAACCCTATTGACAGAACCACAATAATTTGATATGATATCAATCGTTGCGATATCATATCAATTTTTTTATAAGGCAGGAGAAAAACTATGTATCAGGTCGTCAAACGCGACGGCAAGGTCGCGGAATTCAACATCCAGAAGATCGGGGACGCCATCCGCAAGGCGTTCGATTCCCAGGAGAAGCAGTATCATCCTTCCACCATTGATTTCCTCGCGCTGAAGGTGACGGCGGATTTCGAGCCGAAGGTCGAAAATGAACTGATCGCCGTCGAGGATATTCAGGACAGCGTGGAGCACGTGCTCATTCAGGCGGGCTATGCGGACGTGGCGAAGGCTTACATCCTCTATCGTCGCCAGCGCGAGAAGCTGCGCAATCTCAAATCCACCATCCTTGACTATAAAGAGCTGGTCAACAGCTACGTCAACGTCACCGACTGGCGCGTGAAGGAGAATTCCACGGTCACCTATTCCGTCGGCGGCCTGATCCTCAGCAACTCCGGCGCGATCACCGCGAATTACTGGCTGAGCGAGATCTATGACGATGAGATCGCGAATGCGCACCGCAACGCGGATCTCCATCTGCATGATCTCTCCATGCTCACCGGCTACTGCGCGGGCTGGTCGCTGCGTCAGCTGATCCAGGAGGGTCTCGGCGGCGTGCCCGGCAAGATCACCTCCGCCCCGGCGAGCCACCTGGCCACCCTCTGCAATCAGATGGTCAACTTCCTGGGCATCATGCAGAATGAATGGGCCGGCGCGCAGGCGTTCTCCTCCTTCGACACCTACCTTGCGCCCTTCGTCAAGGCGGATGATCTGAGCTACGATCAGGTCAAGAAGGCGATCGAATCCTTCATCTTCGGCGTCAACACG
>JAFWCS010000192.1 GCA_017534365.1 Clostridia bacterium
GGAGGTGACGAGTAATGGCAGAAATGGAGTTTTTCCCTCAACGGCCAGATTCGCACCCGATGATCTATGCCTACGAGGATACCAATCCGCAGTATAAGGGCTTGCTGAAGGTCGGCTATACCGCCATCGACGTGGACAAGCGTGTTGCACAGCAATATCCCACCAAGCGTCCGGATGGCTCCGTTCCTTACCGCATCGTTCTGCGTGAATCCGCGATGTACCCGGACGGCAGTTCCTTTACCGATCATGACGTCCACCGGGTGCTCCGGAAAAAGCAGATCACCGGCATGGGCGGCGAGTGGTTCAAATGCACCGTGAACGACGTCAAGGCCGCTATTGCCGCCGTGCGCACCGGCACCGCCAACGTTGAAAACCGCACCCAGACCTTTGCCATGCGACCGGAGCAGGACTATGCCGTGAAGATCACCGAGCAGTATTTCAGATCCGCCTATGCGGAAGGCGGCGGCAGGGCGCCGAAATTCCTGTGGAACGCCAAGATGCGCTTCGGCAAGACCTTTGCGGCCTACCAGCTGGCAAAGAAAATGGGCATGCAGCGGGTGCTGATCCTCACCTTCAAGCCTGCGGTGCAGACCGCGTGGCGGGAAGATCTGATGACCCATATGTATTTCGAGGGCTGGCAGTTCATTTCCCGCCCGACCGTGCCCGGCGGACTGACCAACGACGAGCAATATGAAAAAGCTGATAAATCCCGGCCGATCGTCTGCTTCGGTTCATTTCAGGATTTCCTCGGCGTCAACAAAGAGACCGGCGGCATCAAGGCGAATAACGAATGGGTGCATACGATCAACTGGGATCTGGTCATTTTTGATGTATACCATTTCGGCGCCTGGGGCGAAAACGCGAAATCACTCTTTGAGCAGGATGACGATACCTACGAAAAGGATCTTTCCAAATATGACCGCGGCAACGCCTACGACGAGACCTGGCTGCCGATCACGGCGACCTATTATCTCTATCTTTCCGGCACGCCGTTCCGCGCGCTGAATTCCGGCGAATTCATCGAGGAACAGATCTATAACTGGACCTATTCCGACGAGCAAAGGGCCAAGGCTGAATGGACCGGTCCGGGCGAGAATCCCTATGCCGCGCTGCCGCGTATGGTCATGCTGACCTACAAGATCCCGGAGAGCATCCAGCGCATTGCCAAACAGGGCGAATTCGACGAGTTCGATCTGAACGTCTTCTTTTCCGCGGAAGGCAGCGGCAAAGACGCCCGCTTCAAATATGAGGATTACGTGCAGAAATGGCTGGATCTGATCCGCGGCTCCTATCTGGAAACAAGCGTCGACGAGCTGAAGCTCGGCGCGCAGAAGCCGCCCATGCCGTATTCTGACACCCGGCTTCTGAACGTGCTGTCGCATACGCTGTGGTTTATGCCGAGCGTGGCCTCCTGCTACGCGATGGCGAACCTGCTCGCGCAGAAGCAGAACAGCTTTTATCATGACTATAAAATCAACGTCTGCGCCGGATCGCAGGCGGGCATCGGCGTCGCCGCGCTGGAGCCGGTGCACCGCTCGATGGGCAATCCGCTGGAGACGAAGACGATCACGCTTTCCTGCGGCAAGCTGACCACAGGCGTGACCATCAAACCCTGGACCGGCATTTTTATGCTGCGCAATCTCACCAGCCCGGAAACCTATTTCCAGGCGGCATTCCGTGTGCAGAGCCCGTGGGAGATCACGGGCGAAAACGGAAAACGCGAGATCGTCAAGCAGGAGTGCTATGTTTTTGACTTCGCGCTGGATCGCGCGCTGCGCCAGATCTCCGATTATTCCTGCCGGCTGAACGTAGCGGAAAGCAACCCGGAAAAGAAAGTCGGCGAATTCATCAATTTCCTGCCGGTGCTGGCTTACGACGGCAGCGCCATGCGGCAGGTCAACGCAGCGGAAATTCTCGACATCGCCATGGCAGGCACCTCCGCCACGCTTCTGGCCAAACGCTGGGAGAGCGCGCTGCTCGTCAACGTCGACAACGACACCCTTACCCGCCTGCTTGCAAGCGAGGAAGCAATGGCGGCGCTCATGCGCATTGAGGGCTTTCGCAGCCTGAACGCCGATATTGAAACGATTATCAATAAATCCAACGCCGTCAAGAAGGCCAAGCGTGACGGCGAAAAGCTGACGCCGAAGGAAAAGAAGGAACTGACCGAAGCGGAGAAAGAATACAAATCCAAGCGCAAGATGATCCAGGAGAAGCTGATCAAATTCGCTACCCGCGTGCCGGTGTTTATGTATCTGACGGATTACCGGGAATACAGCTTACAGGACGTTATCACGCAATTGGAGCCGGAGCTTTTTAAAAAAGTCACCGGCCTGGACGTGAAAGATTTCGAATTGCTTGTATCGCTGAACGTCTTTAATGAAGCGCTGATGAACGACGCCGTTTACAAATTCAAGCGATATGAGGATGCCAGCCTGATCTACACCGGCATTGACCGGCATTCCGGCGAAAACGTCGGTCTGTACAGCACCGTTATCAGCCGAGCGGATTATGATGCGATGGCGGGGCAGCTTGCCGCCTCCATGGCCGCAGATGCGCCGCGTGACGACGATCTGCCGGAGCGGCCCGTGTTCTTTAACCTCAGTGTTGACGACGATGACGAGGACGAAAAACGCTCGCCGGAGAAAAAACCCGCAATGGTCGTCGA
>JAFWCS010000193.1 GCA_017534365.1 Clostridia bacterium
AATATCATCGGCGGTCTGGATCAATACACGACGGGCGACCTGATCATTGAGGGGCGCTCAACCAAGGATTTCAAGGACAGCGACTGGGACAGCTACCGCAACCACGCGGTCGGCTTCGTCTTTCAGAATTACAACCTGATCCCGCACCAGACGGTACTCTCCAACGTCGAGCTTGCGCTCACGCTCACCGGCGTCTCCAAGGAGGAGCGCCGCCGTCGCGCAAAAGAAGCGCTGGAAAAGGTCGGCCTGGGCGATCAGCTCGATAAAAAGCCGAACCAGATGTCCGGCGGTCAGATGCAGCGCGTCGCCATTGCCCGCGCGCTGGTCAACAACCCCGAGATCCTGCTTGCGGACGAACCGACCGGCGCGCTGGACTCCGATACCAGCGTGCAGATCATGGAGCTGCTCAAAGAGATCGCCGCAGACCGTCTGGTCATCATGGTCACCCATAACCCGGAGCTGGCCGATCAGTATTCCACCCGCATCATCCGTCTTGTGGACGGCAAGATCACCGACGACAGCGATCCCTATGCGGTCGGGGAAACGCCGCAGGAAGAAGCAGCGGCGCCCTCCAAAAAAGTGAAGGCCATCAAGGAGACAAAGCCGTCGATGTCCTTCTTCACGGCGCTCTCCCTCTCCTTCAACAACCTGCTCACCAAAAAAATGCGCACCTTCCTGACCTCCTTCGCGGGCAGCATCGGCATCATCGGCATCGCGCTGATCCTCTCGCTCTCGAGCGGCTTCCAGGCCTATATCGACTCCATTCAGCAGGAAACGCTGACCTCCTACCCCGTGCTGGTGGAGAGCGCGACCATGGATCTCAACTCCATGCTCGGCGGCATGACCGGCGCTACGCTCCCGGAGATCACGCACGATCTGGATAAGGTCTATTCCAACACCATGGCGGCCAGCATGATGGAGTCCTTCACCTCCGAGATCTGGACGAACAATCTGACCGACTTCAAGGCCTTCCTCGAAAGCGAGGAGAGCGGCATCAGCCAATACGCGAGCAGCATCCAATACGCCTACGGCGGCAAGATGAACATCTTCGCCGACGGCGCGGAAGACGGCGTCAATCAGGTCTATCCCAGCCCGATCATCGATATGATGCGCTCCATGATGGGCAGCATGAATTTCGGCGGGATGAAGATCGATTCCTCCCAGATGGCGAGCATGGAAGCCTATTACAACTCCTGGCAGGAGCTGATCGACAATCAGGCCCTGCTGGATGCGGAGTATGACGTGATCAAGGGCCGCTGGCCGAAAAGCTACAACGAGGTCGTGCTGATCGTCGATAAAAACAATGAGATCAGCGATCTGGCCATTCAGGGCCTCGGCCTGGTCTCCGGCGAAGAAATGATGCAGACCTGGATGGCGATGACCACCGGCGGCGAATACACCGGCAAAAGCTATGAGATCGCATACGACGACGTCCTGAACCGCAGCTTCCGGATCGTGCTCGAGCCGGATTATTTCACCTATGACGAAGAAACGAAGACCTGGACGGACCGCCGCGACGACGCGGACTATGTGAAGCAGCTGGTCGCGCAGGGCGAAGAGATCAAAATCGTCGGCATCATCCGCCCGGCGGAGGACTCCCTGATGGTGCAGACCATGGGCGCGATCGGCTATCTCTCCTCTTTGAGCGAGCACGTGATCACCGCGACGAACGACTGCGAGATCGTCAAACAGCAGAAGGCGGATCCGACCGTGGACGTTTTCACCGGCCTCCCCTTCAAAACGGAAAAGGAAGCCGCTTCCTCCTCCGCGTCGCTGGATCCTGCGCCGGATCCCGCCGTGCAGCCCGCCGCGGACACGGCGCCGCGCGCAAAGGACGGCGCGATCCGGACCGTGCAGACGGCGCAGACCACGGCCATGCCCTTTGATCTGAGCAGCGTGGACCCGATGAGCCAGGAGGAGATCAACGCATTCATCGACGAACACTACACCGGCGAAGAAGCGACAAAAATGAAGCGCACGGTCGAGCTGATGCTCAAGGATCTGCCGACCCTGAGCGAGCGGCGCGAGCTGATCGGCTATCTGGATGAAATGATGGCCGCCTTCCCGATGGAGGGCGTCGGCACGGTCAACGGCGAGGCCGCCTACAATTATCTGCGCATGATGGACAAAACCACCAAGCTGAAGATGCTCACCGTGATGGTGAATCAGCAGGCAAACGCCGCCGCGCAGGAAACCCCGGCGGATCCGAACGCCCCCGCAGCCGATCCCGCAGCGCCGGCAGCCGCCGATCCGCAGACGCCCGCCCCGGCCGCGCCGGAGCCCGAGCCTGAGCCGGAACCGGAGCCGGAGCCCTACGCCAAGAGCTACGACGAAGCGCTGGAGATCCTCGGCGTCACCTCGCTGGAAACGCCGCGCACGATCAGCATCTATCCGATCGACTTCGAGGCGAAGGACCACATTTCCGAACTCATTGACAAATACAACGAAACCGTCGAGGCCGCAGGCAACGAGAAGAACGCGATCAAATATACCGATTATATCGGCCTGCTGCTCTCTTCCGTGACCAAGATTGTCAACATCATTTCCATCGGTTGTGCCCGT
>JAFWCS010000194.1 GCA_017534365.1 Clostridia bacterium
AGAAACGCAGGCGCAGGCAGTTGTTGCGCTCGATCTCGAGGTTGAAGGCCTGCTCCATCACGGCAAAATCAAGCGCTTCGGTCACGAGAATGGATTCGGGGATCTGCGTGACCTGCTTGTGGAAAAAGCTGTATTTCAGCATGAACTGGATCATATCCTGCGGGGGAATCAGGTCATAAACAGGCGTTGTGACTTTCTTCATAAATTATCCTCCATTCGCACCGATCTCCGTGCGTTTTCTGAAAAGCTTGCCGCTGCCGGTCTTGGGGAACGGCGTATGCCGCACCCGCACGTCCGCAATGATGTGAGAAGACTTCGCGGTGGAGTTGCAGTCGTCCACCAGCAGCTCCAGCGCTTCGAGCAGATTGTCGATCCCGCAGCGCATCGCATAATCCTCATCCGGATAAAACTCCGCGATGATGCTGTCGTTTTCGGCATAGACCATGCATTCCTTGATCAGCGGGTAATTGGCGAATTTCTTTTCGATCGCCTCGGGCGACACGTTTTCGCCGCCGGAGAGGATGATCAGATTCTTGACGCGGCCGGTGATGAAGAGCTGCCGATCCTCGGTCACGTAGCCGATGTCGCCGGTATGCAGCCAGCCGTCCGGCGTGAAGGCCGCCGCCGTTTCCTCCGGCATATCGAAATAGCCGGTCATCATCGTCGGCGTGCTGACCTGGATTTCACCGCCCCGCACGCGCACCTCGCACAGATCGATCACGCGACCGACCGAGGCGGGATCGGCGTCCATCTCCGGCACCGAGATGCGGCAGCCGGCCTCCGTCATGCCGTAGCCCTGACGCAGATGGATGCCGAGATCCTCATATTCCGCAATCAGCTGTGGATTCAGATAGGCGCCGCCGGAGATCATCCATTCCAGATTGGGGCCGAACACCTGCTTCGCAGCGTCCCGCGCGGAAATATGCGGATCGATCGAGCGCAGCACCTTGACGCGGCGCAGGAGCGATTCGGCGATCAGCGGCACGCAGCGCAGAATGCGCGGCGCAAACAGCGGCAGATTGCGGGAAAGGTCGCGCAGATTGCCGTTCAGACAGACCTGCACGCCGTCCTTGAGATTCTTAATGTAGTCGCCGGAGAAACAGTAGCAGTGATACATCGGGAGGATCGAGAGCGAAACGTCGTTCTCGCGAAATACTTCGGTGCAGTAATCCCGATACATGATATTGCCGATCAGCGCGTAGGAAGAGAGCATGACGCCCTTGCGCACGCCCGTGGTGCCGGAGGTGAAAATAATGATCGACGTTTCCTTCGGGTCGACCGTCAGCTCGGACAGCGCCGCAAACGCGGAGTCCGCGCCATAGGGCGCATAAAACCGGTCGATCTGATCCAGATTCGCGGCCAGCAGCCCGTCGAGCCTGCCCTGCAGATCCTGCGCCCGCTGCTCGAATTCGGTTTCATACAGCAGCGCGCCGACGTCCACGCGGCGAAACAGCATCTCGGCTTCCCTGGCGGAAATCTCCGGCGCGAAGGGCACGGCCACGTTGCCGCTGAGCAGCACACCGGTCATGCAGACGAGAAATTCATAGGAGGTCTTGCCGATCACGGCGACCTTGGTGCGCGGCGCGCAGCGATCGCGCAGCATGCGGCAGGCCGCGAGGCTGTCGCTGCGCAGCTGCCGGTAGTTCTTCTCCTTCACTTCGCCGTGATCCAGATATTTGATAAACGGTGCGTCTCCGAACTTCTCCGCTCCCTGATCGAGCAGGTCGCGCATGGAGGGCACATAGAATGATTCCGTCATAAGTTCCGTTCCTCTCGCGTTCTGTTCCGGCTGGTGTATCAATGCCGAAACCGCAGACTTCCACGTTATATGTTGTATATTATATAATCTTTTTTTTCATCTGTCAAACAACAAATTCGACGTTTTGTCTGAATACCGGACAGTTTTTCCGGAAATTGTTCAGCGTTTGCCGGGAGACTCTCCCGTTTTCCGCCGGATGCGCCGTATTTTAAGATTTTCATCTTGCAAAATACACAGTTTTGCGGTAAGATAGTACTATTATTTTGGGGTCCTGTGCGGTTGACTTTATCGTGATAATATGATAAAGTGTTAGCATGCTAAAGCGCAAACCGGTCCACTCCGGTTTCGGCGGCAGCTTCTGCGCCGGCCGCGCGCAAAATCCAGACAAAAAATACGGAGTTTATCTATGAAAATCGACAGTCAGATCCTGGAGCCGGCGGAGGCGCTCGGCTGCACCCTGCGCGCGCTCTATCGCGCCCACGGCTACGCGCCCTACCGCATGAGCAAATTTGAGGAATATGATCTCTACAGCCGCAACAAGGATTTCCTTGTTTCCGACGGCGTGATCACCTTCACGGACACGGACGGCAAGCTTCTCGCGCTCAAGCCGGACGTGACGCTTTCCATCATCAAGAACAGCCGCCCGCTCGGCGAGGGCGTACACAAGCTGTATTACAACGAAAACGTCTATCGCGTATCCAAGGGCACCAACGCCTTCCGTGAGATCCCTCAGGTCGGGCTGGAAGCCCTCGGCGCGGTGGATGACTTCTGCGTCGGCGAAGTGCTGTGGCTGGCCGCGGAAAGCCTGCGCGCCTGCGCGCCGCAGTTCGTGCTCGAGGTGTCGCACCTCGGGCTGCTCAAGCGGTTTCTGGAAACGATCACCGACGATCCCGCGCTGACCGCAGCGCTGCTGCAATGCGTCGGCGAAAAAAACCTGCACGGGATCACGGCGCTCTGCCGCGACCACGGCATCCCCGACGAAACGGCGGAGCCGCTGCGCGCGCTGCTGCGCACGGACGGCGGCGTGGCCGAAACCCTGCCTGCCGTTGAGGCGCTCGCTGAGACGGTCGGCGCCGAGGCGCAGGCCGCCGCGTTCCGGCGGGCGCTCTCAATCTTTGACGGCTACGCGCTGCAGGCACAGATCTGCATCGATTTCTCCGCGGTCAGCGATCTGCGCTATTATAACGGCGTGGTGTTCAAGGGTTTCCTGCCCGGCGTGCCGGAGCGCGTGCTCACCGGCGGGCAGTATGACCGGCTGATGCAGCGGCTCGGCCACGCGGCGAAAGCGATCGGCTTCGCGGTCTATCTGGACCAGCTCGAGCGGCTCACGCCGGCGGATGCGTCCTATGACGCGGATCTGCTGCTGCTCTATGA
>JAFWCS010000015.1 GCA_017534365.1 Clostridia bacterium
AGGTATTCGCGGATGGAGCCCGCGTTGATGTGTCCGCACGATTCGAGCACCATACGCGTCTGCTTATTATAGAAGGGGATCTCCTCCTGCTTTTTGATGACCGCACCCTCTTTTTTATAGCCGAGGCGCTCGATGAACCGGCCGTTTACGACCGTTTCGTCGATGATCTCCTCACAGTCGGTCAGCTTGACCTTCGTATAAAGCCATCCGTTCGGATCGATGCGGACGAGCGGACCCATTTCGCAAAAGCCGTGGCAGCCGCTTTTCTTGACGCCGACGACTTCGCCGTGCGGTTCTTCCGCAAGTTCGACCTCCGCCGGAATCTCCTTTTCCTTGAGAAGCTCCTGCAGTTTTGCGTATATGTCGAGAGAACCGCCCGCAACGCAGCCCGTGCCGCCGCATACGAGTATCTTCGTCTTTTCCGCCGCAAGCGCCTGCCTGCACACATTGCGCAGCGCGTTCAGTTCGCTTCTGGAATTCAGCTTATGCGTCATATCCCGGATCCCTCCTTTTCGATCTCCGACCTCAGTTCGGAAAGCAGCTCGTCCGCCTTCTCGGGGGTCATGGCGGGATAGACCTTGCCGTTGACCGTTATAACGGGCGCCAATCCGCATGCGCCAAGGCACGAAACCGTTTCAACGGTGAAGTTCAGGTCGTCCGTGGTTTTCTTTTCTTCGGAAAGCCCCAGCGAATCGCGCAGCCGGTTTAAGATCGGCAGCGAATTGCGCACGTGGCACGCGGTCCCGTCGCAGCAGCGGATCACGTATCTGCCCTTCGGTTCCAAAGAGAAGTTTTCGTAGAACGTCGCGACGCCGTAAAGCCGCGCCTCCCCCACGCCGATCGCGCTTGCCACATAGGGAAATACCTCTCGCGGCAGATAGTGATACACTTCCTGAATGTCCTGAAGAATCGCGATGGTCGAACGCTCGGCCCGCGGGCGGCGGGACAGTATCTCGTCGATCACCTTGAAATCGATGGTGTTGGCCATGGTTCCTCCTTGTTTTCCTTTTTTTCTGCCGTTGTTTCAATCAATTAAAAATAACTGACCTTGACGCGTTTGCCCATCTCCTTGAGACATTCGGAAAGCTCCTTCACGATGTTCATTTTGATGTTGAAGTTGATAGGCAGATCCGGGTTCTGATGCGCCGGGTTCATTGCCCGGCCCACGTAAAAGTTGATATCCGTTGCTTCCTCAAACAGCAGACGGCAGATCTCGGATGCGCCGTCGTGTTTGTATCCCCAGTTGGTGTATTCCTTGTTTTCGGAAAGGTAATCCGTTGCATAGGTCAGCACCTTGCTCATGGTAACAACGCCTTCGGTAACAAGATCCACTCCCTCTATCGTCGCCGTGGGCGGCACGCCGCTTGCAAGATCGTAATTCAGCTGCACCGTGACCGGCTTATGCAGCCAGTTTGCGGCGATCGAAGAAGTCGTTCCGCCGCAGATGATATGCTTTCCTTCCTTTGAGAAGAACAGGCTCATCATGCGGTTGCAGTCGTCCGCGTTTGCGGGCGGTCCGAACAGTATGTTCATCGGCTCGCGCCGGCGGATGCGCACGACGCATGCGGTAGCGTCGTCGCCCGGCTCCCCGCCGTAAAGCTTGTTGCATTCGTCCACCAGCATCGTGGAAAGCACCTTTGCGGTGTATCCGGCAACAGACACGGTCTCCATAAACGCCGCGATATCGTCTCGCTGCCAGCCGAAGTTGTATGCGCTGCCCAGTCCCGCATGGGGGCATCCGTCGCTCATTGCAACGAACAGATCGTTTTCCTTAAGGCGCATCCGCGTGCGATAGATCTTCTTTCCGCCAATGTTCGTTTCGGTCGTCGGATAGTCGGTTACCTTGTCGTCGCGTATAAATATCACCATCGGATTGTCGTACTGGATCAGTTCCACGGTTTCGTTTCCGATCAAATGGATGATCGTGAACGTTGAATATGCAACGCCGCGCACCGAGCAGACCGGCAGCGTTGCGGCGATCGTCGAAACGCAGTCCTCCACGGAAAGCCCCTCCGACATCATAGTCGATATGATCTTTGACGTCAACGTGGAAAGTATGCTTGCCTTTACGCCGCTGCCGAGTCCGTCCGCCAGAACGATCACGGTCGAGCCGTCGTCGCGCTCCACTATGTCTACGTGGTCGCCGCAAAGCTGCTCGCCCGCGTGGTTGATGCTTTTATAGCCGATATCGGCGCAAAGGTCATTCATGGACGATCGTCTCCTTCAGTCGGGTCAGCGCGATCTTGGTCTCCGCCGCAGTTTCTCCGAGCAGCGATGCGATCTCCTGCACTATGCGCATCTGCTTGTCGACCACGTTATCCGCGATCGCAACCGTTTCGCGGCTGATCTCTTCCTTCTTGCTGCGTTCTTCCTCCTCGCGGGTGACGTCGCGCATGATGCACAAAAGTCCGCGCTTATCCCCCGTGGGAACGATCGTCTGCTGCACGAAGCGCTTGTATTCCGCAAGGTAGACAGGCTTGTTATAAATTCCTCTGCCCTTGGTCTGAACCTCCACGAACGCGGCCGGATCCATAATGCGGATCACGTTGTCGCCGAGGATATCGGAGGAATACCGAATATTCATCAGCTCCATCGCCGCCGCATTGATCTGCTGCACTTCCATGCGGTCGTTTACGACCACGATCGCGTTAGGCGAATTGTTGACGATCGCATCGGAAAAGCTCTCCGCTTTTTCCTTCAAAAACGGCAGGCACATCGATATGTCCGCTTTGCCCTGATAGATCGCCTTCGCCTTGTCGCGGCAGGTGTTATAGCCGCATGTGCCGCAGTTCAGTTCGTCTTCGGGCTTGAACTTGCCCATCTGATGCAGTATCTCGCGTATCTCGTATTCGTCCGGTATCGCGTTGTTCATTTGGATCGGCATGAAGCCGCGGCGGATGCGCAGGGGCTCCGGCTGATCGACGATAAAATCGTTTTTTCCGGCAAACGACGCAACAGCCACATAGTCGCGCACGGGGCTTCTGTGGTATTTTTCCATTACGGGACCGTTGATGCAGCTGCCCGGGCACGCCGACATCTCGATAAAGCACTTGTGGATATTGCCCCGCTCGATGTCCTCAAGGGCCATGATGCAGTTTTCCACGTCGTCGATCGCAAGGTAGGTATAATCCTTCGCATCCAGATCCATCGATTTCAGAATGCCGCCGGTGGTGGGGAAGAATCTCGCTTTGCTGTTCTCGTCGGGTTCCACGCGCGCTTCAAGCGTGATGTTCTCGCGCTTCAGCCAGTTTGTGAGCTCTTCAAACGTAAGTACCGCGTCCACGATATCCTGGAACAGTGCGCCTTCGTCCTTTTTCGCAACGCAAGGCCCGATAAAGACCGTTTTCGCGTTCGGGAAGCGCCGCTTGATGTCGCTGCAGTGCGCCAGCATGGGCGACTGCACGTCCGCCAGATACGGCAGCTCTTTCGGGAAATACTTCTGGATTAGCCGATTGACGGAATGACAGCACGCAGAAATTATGATATCGCGATGATCCTCGCGCAGCATCCTGTCATACTCGCGCTTGACGATCGTTGCGCCTATCGCCGTTTCCTCGACGTCGGCAAATCCAAGTTTTTTCAGCGCCTCCCGCATGGATCCGATGCCCACGCCGTCATAGTTGGCGATAAACGACGGCGCAAGGCTGACGTACACCGGGTCGCCGCTCTGCAGCAGAACACGCACCTTTTCGGTGTCGTCCACGATCTCCTTGGCGCCCTGCGGACATACTACGAAGCAATGTCCGCATAAAATGCACTCGTTGGGAATAATATTCGCCTGTCCCGCGGAAAAGCGGATCGACTTTACGGGACAGTGGCGAATACATTTGTAACAGTTTTTACAATTGGATTTTTTAAGTCGCAGACAATCGGCCATAACGTTTATCCTTTCTTACTGCATCCGAGACATGATATTCTGTTCAAAAAAAGCGTCGAACCCTTCCGGCGTGATCCCGATAAACTCATCGTCGTCCACCCTGATCGTGACGCCGGTACGGTTGCATTTGCCGCAGCAAAAGCTTCCGGAAAGAACGATCTCGTCCTCCAGCTTTCGTTCTTTGATAAGCTGCTGCAGCCGTTCCACAATGCGCTCGGATCCTTTAAGATGACAGGATGAGCCCACACAAACCGTTACTATGATCATTTCTTTACCCTCGATTCAATTTCTGTCAGAAAAAAATCTTCCGCGTTTTCGGGTTGTATGGAGAACCGGTCTCCGTCCACCGTCACGCAGATCCCTCTGCTGCATTGCCCCATGCAGAACCGTCCTTCCAGCTCGACAACGTCGTCCAGCTTCTTCTCCTCGATCAGCCGCTGCAGCTGTTCCACCACATATCGCGAACCGTTCAGATGGCATGCAGATCCGATGCAAACCGCAACCTTCATTCTTCTTTTTCCCCCCGATCTTCCGTTTTGATGCAGTGCAGCAAAAGCGCGCGCTTGCGCTCGTTTGCTTTTCCGTAGTGCGCGGCGGCCGCAATCGGGATCCATTGTTCAAACAGCGCCGCGTCGACGCCTTTCAGCGTCAGGAACCGTTCCCGGTAGAGCTCCGCTTCCCTGCCGAATCCGTCAAGCTGCATCAAAAGATACGTCCATGCGCCGTCCGCCTCGCCCGATCCCCGCATCGCATATTTCCAGTCGAGGATGAACGCCTTTCCGTCCGCAGATTCCATCGCGTTCGAAAGCGCGTATTCTCCGTGACAGACTTCGTGCCCGCGCGGCAGCTTTTGCAGCCGCTCCGAAAGGCGCCGGATCAGATCGTACGGAAGCCCCGACCCTTCGATCCGCTGCGCCGCAAGGTCGTTGATCTGCGGCAGCGCCGAACAACGCTTTTCATGTATCGTTCGCTGCAGCGCCGCCCATTTCAGCAGCAGAGCGTCCGCCTTGGACGGGGATTCGGTCAGCATGCGCCGAAACGTTTTACCGGCAATGTATTCCGTGATCATCGCCCAACGGTCGTCCACCGTCGTGATCTGCCTGAATCGGGGGACGGGCAGCCCCAGCTCCTCGGCCAGCGCAAGGTTCATCCCCTCGTTCAGTATCGCCGATTTCGGATAGGACGCCCGATACACCTTGACCGCATTGCCGCCGTCACGGAACACGGTCGTCCGGTTGCTTACCGAAATGATCCGGTCAAGCTTCATCACACACCTCCGAAGCAGTTTTTGTCTCTCGGGAACATTGTAACAGACTTACCGATGAAAGCGCAAAGTTCCGGATCGCCGCAATGCCGTTTTCCGTCGTCACATCGCATACTGCCTGTGCCGCCCGGCCCGTGCATCGATCGGGATAAAGCGGGCCGCTCCCCTGATCCCGCGTCAGCGCGCAGACAGCGCTTCGTCGATCGCCTTCGCCGCGGTCTTGCCCGCGCCCATCGCCGAAATGACCGTCGCGGCGCCGGTGACGGCGTCGCCGCCCGCATATACGTTTTCGCGCGAGGTCAGGCCGTCCTCGTTGACAATGATGCCGCCGTGCGGGTTGACTTCAAGCCCCTTGGTCGTGTTTTTGATCAGGGGATTCGGGCTTGTGCCGATCGCCATGATGACCGTATCGACGTCCAGCGTGAACTCGCTGCCCTCGATCGGTATGGGGCGTCTTCTGCCCTTGGCGTCCGGCTCGCCCAGCTCCATGCGGATGCAGCGCATACCGGTGACGAAGCCGTTTTTCGGATCGCGCGGATCGTCGGGATTGCTGTAACATATGATCTCGACCGGATTGTTGAGAAGCCGGAAGTCAATGCCCTCCTCCATCGCGTGCTCAACCTCTTCCTTTCGTGCCGGAAGCTCTTCCATCGAACGGCGATAGACAATGTAGACATGCTCCGCGCCGAGTCTCAGCGCCGTTCTTGCCGCGTCCATCGCGACGTTGCCGCCGCCTACGACCGCAACCTTGCCGCCCTTTTGGATCGGCGTGACGGGTTTGTCGAGATACGCCTTCATCAGGTTCGAGCGCGTCAGGAATTCGTTTGCGGAATACACGCCCTTCAGGGATTCGCCCGGAATGTTCATAAAGTTCGGAAGCCCCGCGCCGGAGCCGATGAACACGGCTTCGTAACCCATATCAAACAGCTCGTCCACCGTCAGAGTCTTGCCGATAACGACGTTTGTCTGTACGTCTACGCCGAGCTCCTTGAGCGTTTCGACTTCCTTTGCCACGATGCTTTTGGGCAGACGGAACTCCGGAATGCCGTAAACGAGCACGCCGCCCGCGGTGTGAAGCGCTTCGAACACGGAAACCTTGTAGCCTTTTTTGGCCAGATCGCCCGCGCAGGTGAGTCCGGAAGGACCGGAACCCACGATCGCGACTCTGTGTCCGTTGGGGGCGGGCTTTTCGGGCGTTTCCTTGCTGTTTGCGTTGTGCCTGTCGGCAACGAAGCGTTCAAGGCGGCCTATACCGACCGGCTCGAATCTGATGCCCATCGTGCATTTGCTCTCGCACTGCGTTTCCTGCGGACAAACGCGGCCGCAGACAGCGGGAAGGGACGACGTTTCGTTGATGATCTGATACGCGTCCTCGAAATCGCCGTCCTTGATCTTCATGATAAAATCGGGAATGTTGACGTTTACCGGGCATCCGGCCACGCAGGGACGGTTTTTGCAGTTTAAGCAGCGCTTCGCTTCCTCAAGCGCGATTTCCGCTGTGTAGCCCAGAGCGACCTCGCTGAAATTGTGCGCGCGCACTTCGGGCGCCTGTGTAGGCATTTCATGTTTTTTCGGATCAAGTGCCATTATGCGTTTGCTCCTTTCAGAAGATTGCAGGTCTCTTCGTGTGCTTTCCGTTCAAATTCAAAGTACATTCTGCCGCGGCTCATCGCCTCGTCGAAATCGACCTCATAGCCGTTGAAATCGGGGCCGTCGACGCAGGCGAACTTCGTGACGCGTTTGCCGTCCTGCACAAGGGTCAGCCGGCAGCCGCCGCACATGCCCGTGCCGTCGATCATGATCGGGTTCATGGAAACAGTCACCGGAACGCCGAAGGGCCTGCAGGTGGCCACGACGAATTTCATCATGATCCCCGGGCCGATGGCGATGACCATATCAAAGGTTTCACCGGCATCCAGCATTTCCTTGAGTGGGACGGTTACGTTGCCGTGCCGCGCGTAGGAGCCGTCGTCAGTCATCACGATCAGTTTATTCGAGCAGGCGCGGAATTCGTCTTCGAGGATCAGCAGGTCCTTATTGCGGAAACCGATGATGCTGGTGACTTC
>JAFWCS010000016.1 GCA_017534365.1 Clostridia bacterium
CACGGCGCGCACGGCCTTATAAAGATCGTTGCTCAGATCCCAGAAGGTCTGCTGATAGCTTTTGTCGCGCGTGATGTTGGTGCCCAGCGGTTCGTTCATCAGGTCATACATGGCGATCGTCGGCTCGCCCGCATAGTGCTTCGCGAGCTCCGTCCAGAAGTCGATGACCACCGCGCGGTATCGCTCGCCCTGCGGCGTCGCGTCAAAGAGCGACATGGATTTGGACTGCCCGCAGTGATCGTAATCGTTCTGATAGCCCGGCAGGCCGTGCAGATCGAGGATCAGATACAGATCGTTTTCTTTGCAGAGCTCCACCACGGCGTCCAGCTCGCTGAAATCGATCTCGCCCGTCGGCGTGCGCCGCCAGGTGCCGTTGTCGTCGCTCTGCAGGTTGCGGTACCAGAACGGCAGACGCACGACGTTCATGCCCATCGCGGCGACGTTCTGATAATCGACCGGCGTGATCCAGTTGCTTCGATAGGTCTGAAACAGGCTGTGGGTCGCCTCTTCGCCGAAGCGCTCCACAAGCTTCAGGTAAACGCCCTCTTCCCCGGCGGGATTCGTGTAGGGGCAGAACCAGTCCTCCATGATGCCCCAGCCGCCGAAGTTCGTGCCGCGCAGGGTGACGGTCTCGCCGTTCGCGTCCACGATGCGCTCGCCCTCAGTATGCAGCATGGGCAGCGCGGTCTCCGCGGCGGAAACGGGCAGGGCTGCGCCGAGCAGGAGCAGGGCGAGCAGCAGGGCAATGGCGCGTTTGCTGATGGTTTTCATGGCAATTCCTCCGGTTTAGATTTCTGATTGAATGATCGTCGTATGTTCCAGCCGGACGGCCTCGATCCCCGGCGCGGCCGCGTCACCGCGGAAATCCCGCAGCATCAGGCCGGCGACGTTTTCGGCATCCAGCGCGTGGCGGTAGGCGTCGCTGCGCGCGCCCCAGCGCACGCGACAATGCGAGAGCGTGACGTCGGAAGCGCTGCGCAGGAAGAAGCCGGCGTTCGGATGCGCCTCCACCGCGCGGCCGAGACCGGGCCGCAGGTCATAGCGCCCGTCCGGCCATTTGGAGCGCTTCTCGAGCGTAATGCTGCAGCGCTCAAACAGAATATCCTGTATGCGGCCGGGCTCCGCGCCCCAGAGCAGGACGCCGTTTTCGCCCTTCGCCGTGACGTTGAAGAAACGCACGTTGCGGATCTGCCCGCTTTTTGTGTTTTCGTCGCGGTCGAACGAGGTCAGCACGATCGGCTCGGCCGTGCCCCACCAGTCGTCGCAGAAGCGGCGGGTCTCGATGATAATATCGGAAAAGCTGACGTTCTCAACGCTGCCGCCGTCCCGGATCTGGATGGAAAGTCCGCGGTTGGAGCGGCTGATCACGCAGTCGGAGACGATCACGTTGCGGAAATCGCCGACGCCCTCCGTGCCGATCTTGATCGCGGCGGAGGTGGAAACCAGCGTGCAGCCGCTGATGACGACGTTTTCGCAGGGGCCGTATTCCGCGTTGCCCTTGGAGGCCTTCAGGCAGATGCAGTCGTCCGCGCAGGTGATGTGGCAGCCGAGGATGCGCACGTTGGAGCAGTGGTCCGGGTCGATGCCGTCGGAATTCGCCACGTCCAGATCGTTCAGAATGCGGATGCGGTCGATCAGCACGTCGTCGCAGCCGGCCGGATGCAGCGTCCAGAACGGCGCATCGCGCACGGTGAACTCCCTGCAGGTGATGTGATCGCTTTTTTCCAGATAGATCACGGTCGGGCGCGGATAAAAATCGCCGGTGACGTAGTAACGGTCCTTCCGGCGCAGGAAGGCGTGGCCGTTGGCGTCGATCGTGCCCTCACCGCTGATCGTGCAGCCGTGCGCTTCATAGCCGTAGAGAAAAACGAAGCTCGGCTTGCCGGTGACCGGGTTGCCGATCAGCGCGGTTTTGGGGTCGTTGATCTGCAGGTTCGGGCGAATGTAGCCGTTCAGATCGTCCGTGGCTTACAGCACGCTCCCTTTTTGCAGATGCAGCTCCACCTGCGCGCGCAGGCGCAGCGCGCTGCTGAAAAAGGTGCGCCCGCTCTCGAGCAGAACGCGCCCGCCGCCGTCCGCGGCGCAGGCGTCGATCGCCGCCTGAATGGCCGCGCGGTCGTCCGTGCAGCCGTCGCCGGCAGCGCCGTAGGTCAACACGTTATATGATTTCATTGCGTACCTCGCGTTGTGTTTTTTTCAATTATAGCACAGTTGCGCGCCGATTTCCACCGTTCCCGCAAATTTTTCATGCGCGCGGCGCCGGAATTAGCCTTTGCGCGCTACGTTTCGGCGGCGTTTCCCCTATTGGGTGGAGGGATCTTTTCAACAGAAAGGGG
>JAFWCS010000195.1 GCA_017534365.1 Clostridia bacterium
CAGTTTTGCCACCTCCTGAAAAAAGGCTTTCAGGCGTTCAAACACACGCGTCACCTGCCTTTTTTACGCCATACCGGCTGCATGGCGTAACGGACGGCGTCGATCGCGTGGTTGTCCGTATCCGGATACCCGCTGATAATGTTGCCGTCCTTGTCTCTTTCGTATTCATAATGCAGAAACTCCTGCGCAGCTGCAGGGCAGCGCACAGGATCAATGATGATTTTTCGCAGCGACTGCAGCCACTTCATGCTGTAGTCCACACTGCCGGGGCCCTTCTCGACCGCGCGCGCCAGCAGACCGAAGGCACGGTAATCGCCGACGCTCTTCTGCTCCGCGCTGTCGCATTGGATCAGATCGCCGCCGGTGACCCCGCGCGCAAACAGGGCGTCCGCTGTCTCGCGGTTGCTCTGTTTATTCGCACGGTATTCGTCGAAGATATACAGCGTCTGCCTGGCTGCGTCATAGTGCATCGCGGCATAGTGAAACGGATCCGGATACCAGCCCCAGTCCACGCCGCGATAGATGCGGTCAAATTGCTTGATTTCGTCGTCTGTGATCTCCCGGCATTCCACATTGTCGAACACCATGCCGCCGCTGCCGTTGGCAATACCCAGGTATTCGTGCTCGTATGCATCCGGGTTGACCTCTTTCAGATAGGCGGCGTCATCGAGGAACGCCTGCCCGAGCCATTCCGTCGGTACCTCCTGATAGGTGGAATGATGGTCCAGCCGCTTCGGATTCGGAATCTGTATATATTGATTCGCCCAGTTGTTGGCGCTCTTGGGCGGGTTGAATGTTTTGAATTTATAGGCGACGTCGCCGCCGCGGATGGCGGATTGCTCGATCTTGCGCACGGCCTCCGGGCCCTTGAACTGATCCAGCTCTTCCAGCCAGAGAATGCCGATATAGCCGAAAGGCACCTTGATGGATTTCACCTTGTTCGGATCGTCTGCGCCGCGGAAATAGATCTTTTGCCCCGTCGGTTTATAGGTGATCTCCATCGGCGAGACCTTCGCCTCGAATTCGTCCCCCAGGCCGAGCAGATCAACGCCCCACAGCAGTTGATTATATACGGAATCCCGCAGCGTGTTGCCAACCTGACGCAGAACCAGCGCGTGCATCTGCGGGTTGTTTTTCAACAGCTCCGGGATCTCTACGGATATGAAGGATGATTTTGTGCTGCCGCGGCCGCCGTAAAGCACATATTCACTGTGCCCGCCGGCAAGGATATCCCGCCGGACCGGCGCAAAGGTGTCGGCGATCAGCAGCGGGTCGATTCTGTAGGCTTCCGCCGAATGCGCAGCCTCGGTCAGCGCACGCTGCCGATCCTCTGCGACGCCGGCCTCAAACAGCTCCGCGATCGCACCGAATGCACGCGTATCGCCGTCCATTGCCCTCTGGATCTGCGCGAGCATCATCGCCTCCTTGATCGTCAGGTTCGGATCCTCGCCCATGATATCCTCGGCGGTCTTGAGCTTTGTCAGCTTGCCGGGGTGCATCGGCATTTCGAGCAGCTCCTTGCACAGGGTCGTGAGCTCTTTTTTCTTCCGGCGCGCCACGCCCGACGCCTTGCCGCCGCGTGCGCCCAACTCTCGCGCTTCGCTCGTGCTTCTGATCTTCTTCAGGTTCTGCTCGTTTGCCATGTCACCACCTCTCTACGATATGTTTGCAAAAAAGAAAACGGCGCTTGTTGCGGCGTCGTTTTCATAATAAATTCAATTAAAACTGATATCAGTGATTTCCTCGACGATATCACGCAATGATTTTGTTCCATTATCGAATATCCTTGCGTCAAGCGCTTCGTATTTTGAGTCAAAGTCGCCAAGGTCTTCACTGTCACTTTCATCGTCCTGATATATGCCGATATACCAAAAGCCGGACAGCTCATAATGAACACCCTTATATTTAAAATTCACTGCCTGAAAATCCAGATCTTCAAATACAGTAAAGAAATCTTCTTTTGAATAAAAATCGTCTTTCATATTTTATTTTCCCTTCATAAAACTGATGTACTTACCATATTTTTTCGATTCTTTTTTGGTTAAATACCTCGTATTACTGTTCCTGCCGCCGCGAATAAAATGAATATGCGGAATACCTTTTTTTAGTTTTCCGACCGTTTTTCCGTGATGCTTGATTATGTGCCCATGGTCAATGTTTATTTCAATTTCCAACTCGCGGTATTTGTTATAAAAACCAACGCTCTTTTTTTCACCTTTTTTGTTTTTATAAATATAGATTGCATTTGGCGAATGTGATCTTCTCGGCAAAGAACTTGTCTTATCTTCAATTGGCTCGATCACCTTTGCGTCTTCAAACCTGTCTACCGTTCGATAATAGCCGGTCGTCGCCCCGTTTTTTCCTCCTCGATTGCCTTTTGGCATACTAATCTTACCCCTTTCGGATCAGATTGTCAAGCCGGGCGGAATTCATAGGTGTAGCCGTATCTCCTCGCGTTGCGCTTGAGCCAGAGATCCGTTGCCTTATCGTAATCCTTGATCACAGTCTTTGCGGAAGAAACGGCCTTCTGAAAAGCTGCTGCCTGAAACTTCGGCGTCTTTCTGAAAATATAATCGCCGTGTTTTCCGCTCGCAACAATCCCGCGTGCTCTGGTGCTTGCGGTTGTCACAAGATCCGCCTTTGAAAAATTGCCACCGCTCGGATGATTATGATACACCATTCGATCCGCCAGCTCGGCCACGTTCCACGAAACAGAGCTCGTATTTCCGTGCTTATAGGTGGTTATAAAGCCGTCTTCATCCACGGCAAACGCGTGCTCCTTCGGCGCGTTTGCATACATAGAGCGAAACTGCTGCAGCGTTTTATCTTCGGAGGAACGCTGCTTATCCGTGTTCACGCGGGACGGAAAATCGTTGGTCGTCCGGTCCGGACCGTCACCGCCGCCGTCACCAAACGTGTCGGTCGCGCCGGAGCGGCTTCCTTTTGGCATATCCAGCTCGAACTCCTTCTGCTCGTAGG
>JAFWCS010000196.1 GCA_017534365.1 Clostridia bacterium
CGGCCGGCAACAGCTATGCGGAGGATCTGGAGATCATCAAACAGAATTACGAGCTGCGGCAATAACAGCCGCGCAAAGAAAACGTCATGGGTTTCACAGGGTGCGGGGAAGTCGTCTCCGCACCCTGTTTTTCCGTCTCGGGAAGCGAAAGATCTGCGACCGGCGGCCTGCTTTGCCGACAGATTGTTCTTGACCGCCCGCGAAAACGGTGCTATAATAACAATTCCTGAATAGAATAGGGGGTGAGTCCGATGATTCGGAACATCGTGTTTGATATGGTCGGTGTGCTGATTGATTATGACCCCGAAAAAACGCTGTCCGGCCTCTTTGACGCGCCGACGGCGCAATTGCTGCTGCGCGAGATCTTCCGCAACCCGCTCTGGTCGGAGAAGGACCGCGGCACGGTTTCCCCGGCGGACATTCTCGCGCGGAAGGGCGCGCTGATCCCGCCGGAGGTCTACGATCAGGTTGCCGCCATGGTGGAAAACTACTATCCATACATGCCGCCCTTCCCGGAGCCGGAGGCGCTGGTGCGCACGCTGAAGGCCAACGGCTACGGCGTCTATCTGCTCTCCAACGCGTCCATGGATTTCTTCGAGCGCAAGGCCGGCATCCCGGCGCTGCAGTGGTTCGACGGCTGCCTGATCTCCGCCGAGGTGCGGCAGATCAAGCCAGAGCCGGAGATTTATCAGTCGTTTTTTGCCCGGTTCTCTCTGCGGCCGGAGACCTGCTTCTTCATCGACGACGTGCAGGCGAATATCGACGGCGCAGCCCGCTGCGGCATGCCCGGATATTGCCATGACCACACAAGGTTTGACGCATTGCTGCAGGCGCTGCGATGCGTGGGAGTGACCCTATGAATTGTTATCACGCAATCGCGCAGACCATCCCGGAGTTCCGCAGTCTGGCGCAGGCCGTGCAGAAGCGCGCCCTGCCCTGCGGCGCGACCGGGCTTTCGGCCGTGCACAAAGCGCACGTGATCTCCTCCCTGTGCGCGGGGCTGCTGCGCAAGGCGCTTGTGATCCTGCCCGATGAAGCGCAGGCGACGCGCATGGCGCAGGATCTGACGGCCTTCGGGACGCAGGCGCTGCTGTATCCCGCCCGCGATTTTGCCTGGCGCAGCGGAGAAACGGCGTCGCGCGAATATGAGCACCGCCGTTTGCACGTGCTTGATAAAATGCTCAGCGGCAGCTTTGAAGCCGTGGTGCTCTCGGCCGAGGCGGCCATGCAGTTTACCGTGCCGCCCGCCGTGCTGAGAAACAGCGGCCTGACCGTCGAAAGCGGCGAGGAAATGGATCCGGAGACGCTGATCTCGGCGCTGCTGCGCTGCAGCTATATGCGCAGTGAGCTGGTCAGCGGACCGGGGCAGTTCGCGCAGCGCGGCGGCATCATCGATTTCTTTTCGCCGGATGCGGAGCGGCCCTGCCGCGTGGAATTCTGGGGCGATACGGTCGATTCTCTGGCCGCCTTCGATCCGGAAACGCAGCGGCGCGCCGATCCCTGCGATGAAGTGCGCGTGACGCCCGCCCGCGAGGTGCTGGCCACGGACGCGGTGCTGACCGCGCTGATCGAAAAGCTGATCCGCACGCACAGGCTCAAGGGCGCGGCGCTGGAAACGGCGGAAGCGGATCTTGCCATGCTGCGCGACGGCGTGCGGCTGGCCTCCGCGGACAAATACCTGCCGCTGATCTATCCGGAGCCGGCCGGCATTTTCGATTACGCCGCGGACTGCATGCTGATCGTCTGCGAGAGCTTCTCCGTGCGCGAAAAATTCAATGCGGCCTGCAAGCTGCAGGACGAAACCATAAAGGGCCTGTTTGAGGACGGCGTGCTTTGCCGCGGGCTGGAGAATTACGGCTACCGCCCGCAGGCGCTGACCCGGCTTTATGAAGCGCGCGGCGCGATCTATCTCGATCATCTCCCGCGCGGCAGCTTCGACACGCCCGTGAAGGAATTGAGCACCTTCACCGCCCATCAGATCAATCCGTGGAACGGCGTGCTCAGCGTGCTGGCCGACGATCTGAAGGCGATCCGCGACCGGAAGCATCAGGCCTGCGCCGTGCTTGCCGGCACGGAAAAGGCGGCGAGAACGCTCGCGCAGGATCTGGAGGAGGAGGGCATCCCGGCGATGTTCTGCCCGTTTCCGCCTGCGGAATTCCCCGCCCGCACGGTGACGGTCCTGCCCGGGAGCCTGTCCGCCGGGTTTGAATATCCCGGCGCAAAATTCTCACTGCTGACCTACCGCGCGCGCAGCGCACCGCAAAAAATGAAATCGGCGCGGCGTTCGGCGAAGGAAGCGTTCAACAATCTGGACGAGCTGCACCGCGGCGAATACGTGGTGCACGCGACCCACGGCATCGGCGTCTTCGAGGGCATCACCAGCCTTGAAGCCTCCGGCACGGTGAAGGATTATATCAAGATCCGCTATGACCGCGGCGACAATCTCTACGTTCCGGTCACGCAGCTGGATCAGGTGTCAAAATACATCGGTCCGCACCCCGACGATCAGCCGCTCAAGCTCAGCCGCCTGGGCGGAACGGACTGGCAGAAGACGCGCAGCCGCGTCAAGCACGCCGTCAAAGAGATGGCCGGCGAGCTGATCGAGCTGTATTCCAAGCGCATGCACGCGCAGGGGCACGCCTTTATGCCGGATATCGACATGCAGAGCGATTTCGAGGCGCGGTTCGAATTTGAGGAGACCGAGGATCAGCTGCGCTGCGTGCGCGAGATCAAGCGAGATATGGAACGCACCGCGCCGATGGACCGCCTGCTTTGCGGCGACGTCGGCTTCGGCAAGACCGAGGTCGCCCTGCGCGCGGTGTTCAAATGTATCGCGGACGGCAGGCAGTGCGCGATCCTCGTGCCTACCACCATCCTCGCGCTGCAGCATTATCAGACGATCCTGCGGCGGTTCGAGGGCTTCCCGATCGAAGCGGCGATGCTCTCGCGCTTCTGCACGAAGAAGGAAATCGACAAAACGATCGCCGGGCTGCGGCGCGGCAGTGTGGACGTCGTGGTCGGCACGCACCGGCTGATCTCCAAGGACGTGCAGTTCAAGGCGCTCGGCCTGATCGTGATCGACGAGGAGCAGCGCTTCGGTGTGGCGCAGAAGGAAAAGCTCAAAACGCTCTATCCGCTCGTCGACGTGCTGACGCTCACGGCAACGCCGATTCCGCGCACGCTGAATATGGCCATGACCGGCATCCGGGATATGTCCGTGATCGAGGAAGCGCCGACGGACCGTCTGCCGGTGCAGACCTACGTCATCGAGCACGATATGGGCGTGCTCAGCTACGCGATGGAGCAGGAGCTGCGCCGCGGCGGGCAGGTTTATTATCTGTATAACCGCGTTGAAACGATCGAACGCAAGGCGGCGGAGATCAAGGCGCTGCTGCCGGAGGCGCGCATCGGCGTCGCGCACGGCAAGATGGGGGAGGAGGCGCTCAGCGAGATCTGGCGGCGGCTGCTCGAGGGCGAGATCGATATTTTGGTCTGCACGACGATCATCGAGACCGGCGTGGACGTGCCGAACGTCAACACCCTGATCATCGAGGACGCCGACCGCATGGGCCTTGCCCAGCTGCATCAGATCCGCGGCCGCGTCGGGCGGTCCGCGCGCCGGGCGAGCGCCTATTTCACCTTCCGCCGCGGCAAGGAGCTCTCCGAGATCGCCGCGCACCGGCTGGACGCGATCCGGGAATTCACGGAGTTCGGCTCCGGCTTCCACATTGCCATGCGCGATCTGGAGCTGCGCGGGGCGGGCAACGTGCTCGGCGCGAACCAGCACGGCCACATGGAAGCCGTCGGCTACGAAATGTATATGAAGCTGCTCGAGCAGGCGATCCGCGAGGAGAAGGGCGAGGCGCCCGCCGTGCCGGAAAAGGACTGCCTGATCGATCTGCCGATCGACGCGCACATCCCCGACGCCTATATCCCGAGCGTGCCGCAGCGGCTGAAAATCTATCGCCGGATCGCCGATATCAAGAATGACGACGACGCGGCGGACGTGGCTGATGAACTGATCGACCGCTTCGGCGAGTTCCCGCCGAGCGTGGAGGGCCTGATCACGATCGCCCTGCTGCGCGGCAAGGCGGCGCGGCTGGATATTTACGAGATCAGCATGCACGACGACCGGATCGTCTTCAAGGCGACGGATCTGCATATGCCGCAGGTGGCGAACGTGGCCGAGCATTTCAAGGGCCGCATCCTGCTCAGCGGCACGCAGCCGGCCTTTTCCGTGCGGCTGCTCAAGGGCGAAAACCGGCTGCGTCTGATCGAACGCGTGCTGGACGGCATGCTTGCAGCCGCCCCGGAGATAAAATAAAAAAAGCGGAGTTTGTAAAGGCTAAATGCTTTACGAGCTCCGCTTTTCGGTTGGATTCACACACCCTGCTTTCCATGCATATGCTGTGGATGTAAGCGGTTCGCCGCTTCGGAATGCATGAAAGGGGGGTAACACATGGGCTGCGGATGCAACAACAACTGGTGCCTGTTCCTGATCCTGCTTCTGCTCTTCAACAACGAGAACGGCTGCGGTTGCAACAACAACGGCGGCTGCGGCTGCGGCTGCTGACTGCGCGGCTGACAGCGCGGCTGACAGCGCCGGATAGGGGTTAACCTCTGCCGACGCCGGCCAGAATCTTCGCCGCCTCTTCCTGCGTTAAACCGCCGGGGGAGGCGGTGAAATTTTTGGGGATCGCGCTTTCCCAGCGCGCGGCATAGGCTGCGGCTTCCTTGGCGGTGAAATGCACGC
>JAFWCS010000197.1 GCA_017534365.1 Clostridia bacterium
AGACCGATGTTGGTCATTTCCGCGAGGTTCGCGCCCTTGCCGCCGAGCAGCTCACGCATGTTGGCGTTGCCTTCGGAGAACAGATAAACATACTTCTTTGCCATTGATATACCTCCAAACAAATAGATTCCGAATATAAGGTTCGTCCCATTGAACCGCATATTATTATAGCAAACTATTCGCGCGAATACTATACATTTTTTTGAATAACTTCCACGAAAAAAAGGAATACTTTTTAGTCACAATGCCAGTTTGCGCGCCGCGGCGCTTGCGTCCGGCGGCGGACTATGGTATAATGCAGCGAAAGAAACCGGAAAGGGGACGCGAGCATGCAGAGAATTACCAGCTTTACCGTGGATCATGACAAACTGAAAGAGGGGATCTATGTATCCCGCGTGGACGGGGACGTGACGACCTATGACCTGCGCACACGCGTGCCGAACGCCGGGGACTATATGGACACGACGACCGCCCACACCGTGGAGCATATGTTTGCCACCTTCGTGCGCAACTCCGCGATCAAAGAGGACGTGCTGTATTTCGGACCGATGGGCTGCCGCACGGGGTTTTATCTGCTCGTGCGCAACGCCGACAACGACCGCGTGCTGGAAATCGTCCGGCAGGTGCTCGCGGAGATCCTGGCCTATGACGGTCCCGTCTTCGGCGGCACGCGGAAGGAATGCGGCAACTATCGCGATCTTGATCTTGACAAGGCCAAGGCGGAATGCGCGCGGTATCTGGCCGCGCTGCAGCAGCCGCAGAGCTTCCGTTACGAAGCATGAGGCGCGTGCGCATCAGCGGCGTGTTTCTGCTCTGCTTCCTTTGGAATCTGCTGGTCAATCCGGAATGGCTGCTCCCGGCGGCCGTGCTGCTGGCGCTGCATTTTCTGAAAGGCTGGGCGCTGAAATGGTGCCTGGCTGCCGTGCTGCTCTGGCCGGCGGTCGTGCTGCTGAAAATGTGGATCTTCGGCAAGCTGATCGCCGCGGGAAAGCATGAAGATCCGCCGAAAGAAAACAAAAATCCCTATTCGGTCGGGAAACGATAAAAAACGAACGGGCCTGCGGCTGCTGCTGCGGGCCCGCTTTTCTATTTTTACAGATCGACGTACTGCTTCGTCACCCAGAGCATCGTGAGAACGGCGAGGATCATCGGCAGGTTCAGCAGCAGCGCGCCGGTCTTTTCTCCGGCGGTGAGCAGGCTCGGATCCGCCGGCCGTTTCACCCCGTGCTTTTTGCACAGCAGGACGTGGGCTGCGCCGGCGAGCGCGGAAACAGCGACCAGCGTGATCATCAGGGGCAGATAGATGCGGTCGAGCTGCGCTTCATCGGGAAAATCCTCCACCAGGAACTGCAGGATCACGGAATAGAAATTGTTGAGGAAATGGATCGCGACGCCGGTCCAGATGGAGCCGGTCAGGCACACGGCGTAGCCAAGACCGATCCCGGCGATGAAGGCGAACGGCGCCTGCACCAGATTTCCGTGCAGAACGGCGAAAACGAAGGCGGACGCCACGATCGCGAAGGGATCCCCGAAGCGGCGCAGCGGCTGCATGATCGCGCCGCGCACGGCAAATTCCTCCACCAGCGGGGGCAGGACCGCCACCATCATCGTGTAAACGATCCGCCCGAACAGATCCTTCGGCAGCGCGTATTCCGGCATCGTCAGCTCGACGCCGACCGCGTCCGCGCCGGAGATCAGCAGGCTGGTCAGATAGTCGCCGGCCATGCAGATGAAAAAGCCGAGCCCGATCGCCGAGGCGGCCAGGGAAAGGGAGGCGGGCTTGCCGAAGCAAAAGATCTCGACGCGGTTGCGTTTTTCCAGATAGAGTCCGCCGATCAGGAACGGCATGAACACGCCGACGACGGAAATCACCATGTTGAAGGCGGCCTGAAACGTGGGGTCGCCGAAATACAGGGAGCGCAGCGGCTCAAACACGATCGGAAGCGAAAACAGCGTTTCCAGCAGCATATAGCCGATGATGCAGCAGCCTGCGACCCGGCCGATCCGCTTGAGCTCCGTGCGTTCCTGCATCCGGCGGCGCTGCGTATAGATCGGCGAATAGATATAGGGATCCAAAGACGATCTCCTCCCAAAAAGCGTTGTTTTTTGCAATTTGACTGAAATTCTTGTCTATTATACCGTAAATTTCTACTGCGTACAAGGGGATTCCGTGAATGAAATGTAAAAAATTCTGTTGTAATTTTAGTCAAATTGGTGTAAAATTATACGGTAATTCTCGATCGCCGGCAGCTGCCGCCCGATCCAAGAAGCGGGGGGACTCTCTAATGAAACAGACCATTTCGAAAGCACAGCTGAAGGATATGATCGGCGCAAAGCTTTCTCACTTTTTCGGCGTCTCCGAAATCGACGCCACCGACGAGCAGATTTATAAAGCGCTCTCGATGATCGCGCGCGATCTGATCCGCGATCGCCGCCGCAGCTTTGACGCCGCCTCCAAGGCGAAGCATCAGAAGCGCGTTTATTATCTCTGCATGGAATTTCTGATGGGGCGCAGCCTCAAAAACGCACTGTATAATCTGGACCTGACTGAAACGGCGCGCGCCGCGCTGGCCGATCTCGGCGTCAAGCTCGACAAGCTCTATGACTGCGAGCCGGACGCCGGCCTCGGCAACGGCGGCCTCGACCGCCTGGCCGCCTGCTACCTGGACGCACTGGCCAATCAGGATTACAACGGCATGGGCTATTCCATTCTTTATGAATACGGCATTTTCAAGCAGAAAATCATCGACGGCTGGCAGACCGAAATGCCCGATTTCTGGCTGCCCGGCGGCGAGGTCTGGCTGGTCCCGCGCGAGGATCAGACGATCGACGTGCGCTTCGAAGGCAGCGTGGCCGAATCCTGGGAAGGCGCGTTCCACCATGTGGAGCTCGTCGGCTGCAAAACCGTCAAGGCCGTGCCCTATGACATGATGGTGCCTTCCAAATCCGGCGAAGGCGCGGCGGTGATGCGCCTGTGGGCTGCCCGTGCGGACAGCATCGACATGGCTTCCTTCAATCAGGGCGATTATATGCGCGCGATGGAAGAAAAGGCGATGGCCGAGGTCATCAGCAAGGTGCTCTATCCCGCCGACAACCATCCCGAGGGCAAGAGCCTGCGCCTGCGGCAGCAGTATTTCCTCGTTTCCGCATCGGTGCAGGATATCGTGGCGCGCCACCTGCGCCATTACGGTTCGCTCGAAAATTTCGCGGAGAAAAACGCGATTCATATCAACGACACGCATCCGACCATGGCGATCCCCGAGCTGATGCGCATCCTGCTCGATGAATGCGGCTACGGCTGGGATCAGGCCTATGAGATCGTGCGGTCCTGCTGCGCCTACACCAATCATACCGTTATGGCCGAGGCGCTCGAATGCTGGGGCGAGGATCTGTTCCAGCGCCTGCTGCCGCGCATCTATCAGATCGTCAAGGAGCTGGACAACCGCTTCCGCAGGCAGATCTGGGATCTCACGGGCGACGCCGACCGCGTGGAGCGCATGGCGATCATCTCCAACGGCGCGGTGCGCATGGCGAATCTCTGCGTTGCCGTCTGCCACAAGGTCAACGGTGTTTCCGCGCTGCACAGCCAGATTCTGAAGGATTCCGTCTTCCACGATTTCTATCTGCTGACGCCGGAAAAATTCACAAACGTCACCAACGGCATCGCGCACCGCCGCTGGCTCTGCCAGGCGAATCCGCGCCTGACCGCTTATCTCTCCGAGCTGATCGGCGACGGCTTTGTCAAGGACGCTTCCCAGCTTTCGAAGCTGGCCGCCTACGCGGACGACGCCGCTGCGCTGGAGGAGCTGGCGAAGATCAAGCGCGCGAACAAAGAGGACTTTGCCGCGCAGATCCGGCGCAAAACCGGCGTGCAGCTCGATCCGGATTCCGTCTTCGATGTGCAGGTCAAGCGTCTGCATGAATACAAGCGGCAGCACCTGAACGCGCTGAACATTCTCTCCCGCTATCTTGAAATCAAAGCGAATCCGAACGGCGACTTCGTGCCGCGCACCTATCTCTTCGGCGCGAAGGCCGCGTCCGGCTACTATATGGCCAAAAAGATCATCGAATTCATCTGCGCGCTGGCGGATCTGATCAACAACGATCCCGATATGAGCGACCTGCTGAAGGTCGTCTACGTCGAGGATTACAACGTCACCATGGCGGAGGCGCTCATGCCCGCCGCGGACATCAGCGAGCAGATCTCCCTGGCCGGCACGGAAGCGAGCGGCACGGGCAACATGAAGCTGATGATCAACGGCGCGATCACGCTCGGCACGATGGACGGTGCGAACGTCGAGATCTACGACGCGGTCGGCGCGGACAACATCCTCATCTTCGGCATGAATGCCCGCGAGGTGACGGAGCTCAAGCGCGCCGGCTATACGCCGATGAACTATTACAATAATAATGCGGAGATCCGTGCGGTGATCGATTTCATCAACATGGGCTTCTCCGGCAAGACCTTCGGCGAGATCGGCGGCACGATCACGCATCACGATCCTTACATGGTGCTTGCGGATTTCGCGGATTATCACCGTATCCAGCGGCAGTCCGACGCCCTGCGCCTCGACGGCGCAAAGTGGGGCCGGATGAGCCTGATGAATATCGCCGGCGCCGGCGTCTTCGCCGCGGACCGCGCGATCAATGAATATGCCGCCGATATCTGGCAGGTCGGCAAGCTGAAGAAATGACGGATCTGGAGCTGATGCGCTGCGCGCTTGCGCAGGCGGAGCTGGCTGCCGCGGAGGGCGAAGTGCCGGTCGGCGCGGTCGTTGCCCGCAACGGCGAACTGATCTCCGTCGGCCGCAACCGGCGGGAGCGCGGCAAAAACGCGCTCGCGCACGCAGAGCTGGAGGCCATCGACGGCACCTGCCGGGCGCTCGGCGGCTGGCGGCTGTGGGAGTGCGATCTGTTTGTCACGCTCGAGCCCTGCCCGATGTGCACCGGCGCGATCATCAACGCCCGCATCCGGCGGCTCGTTTACGGTGCGGCCGATCCGAAAGCCGGCTCCTGCGGCTCCGTGACGGATCTGTTTTCATTGCCTTATAACCACAGGCCCGCAGTGGAGCGCGGTCTGCTCGCGGAGGAAAGCGCCGCGCTGCTCTCCGGCTTCTTTGCCCGCCTGCGCGCCGCGCGCGCGGAGAAACAGGAATCATGAAAGAATCGACGCTGTTTTTCATTTTTGAACTGATCGGCACGGTCGCCTTTGCGGCCTCCGGCGTTGTCACCGCGCTGGAGAAGGAGCTGGATCTTTTCGGCGCCCTCGTGCTCGGCACGGTCGCCGCTGTGGGCGGCGGGGTGATCCGCGATCTGATCCTCGGCTATCTGCCGCCCGCCGCGTTCCGTTATCCGCTCTATGCGCTCGTCGCCCTCGGCACGGCTGCCGTCGGCTTCGCGATCGCTTACGTGCTGGGGCGGCGCAGCCGGCCGCACAGCAGCGTTTACGCGCA
>JAFWCS010000198.1 GCA_017534365.1 Clostridia bacterium
AGCCGTTCGCTCTTTTCCCAGCCGAGGCAGGGGTCGGTGATGGATTTGCCGTAGCAGCCTTCGCCGATCTTCTGCGCGCCGTCCTCGATGTAGCTCTCGACCATCAGGCCCTTGACCAGCGCGCGAATCTCCGGATTCAGCCGGCGGTTGTGCAGCACCTCCATGGCGATGCGCTCCTGCGCAAAGGGATCCTTGCCGGAATTCGCATGGTTCGTATCCACGATGCAGGCCGGATTCTGCAGCCCGCTCTCCGCATAGAGCCCGGCGAGCGTGATCAGATCCTCATAGTGATAGTTCGGATGGGATTTGCCGAATTTATCCACGTAGCCGCGCAGGATCGCGTGGGCGTAGGGGTTGCCCATGGAATGCGCCTCCCAGCCGCGATAGATGAAGGTGTGGCGGTGCTGGGCGGCGGTGATCGCGTTCATCATGATCTTCAGATCGCCGCTCGTGGGGTTTTTCATCCCGACCGGCACCTCGATGCCGCTGGCGGTCAGACGATGCTCCTGATCCTCCACCGAGCGCGCGCCGATGGCAACGTAGGCAAGCAGATCGTCGAGATATTTGTGATTCTGCGCATAGAGCATTTCATCCGCGCAGGTCAGGCCCGTCTCCTGGATCGCGCGCATATGCAGCTTGCGCGTGGCGATGATGCCCTTGAACATGTCGGGCTTGTTGACGGGATCCGGCTGATGCAGCAGGCCCTTGTAGCCGTCGCCGGTGGTGCGGGGCTTGTTGGTGTAGATGCGGGGGATGATGCAGACCTTCTCCGCCACCTGCGCCTGCACGCGCGCGAGGCGGTGGATATAATCGATGACGCTTTCCTCGTTGTCCGCCGAGCAGGGGCCGATGATCAGCGCGAATTTGTCGCTCCTGCCGGAGAAAATGGCGTTGATCTCCGCCTGCCGCTGCTCAATGACGTTCGCCATCGCGCCGGTGAGGGGATACAGTTCCTTGACCTCCATCGGGATGGCCAGCTTGCGCACGAATTCCATATTCATATCGTTCGTTCTCTCTTTCCTTAATTATTTATCAAAATGCGCGCGCCGTTCGGTGGACAGACGCATTTTTTCGCGCAGGGCGGGGCGGTTTTCCTCCGCGAGCAGGTCGCGCAGCGCGGAGAATTCCGCGAGAAACAGATCCATCTGCCGCAGCAGCGGCTCTTTGTTGCACAAAAACAGCTCGCTCCACATGCGGTCGTTGATGCGCGCGATGCGCGTGAGATCGCGGAAGGAATCGCCGGTGTAGGCCGCAAGATGCCGCAGATCCGTGCAGGTCATCAGCGACACGGCGATGCAGTGGGTCAGCTGCGAGAGGAAGCCGATCATTTCGTCGTGCTCCGCGGGGGTGAGGGTCGAGATGTTTGCAAAGCCGAGGATGCGCCCGAGGCTCTTGCACCAGTCGATCGCCGCCTGCGTGTTGCGTTCGGTCGGCGTGACGATGTAGTTTGCGCCTCGGAAGATCGCGGGGTCGCTGTTTTCAACGCCGCTGAGCTCGCGCCCTGCCATCGGATGCGCCGCGATGAATTCCACGTCGGGCCGCAGCATGGTCTGGATGTCGTCGACGATGCAGGCCTTGACGCCCGTGACGTCCGTGAGCAATGCGCCGCTTTTGAGCAGATGCTGGTTTTCGGCGATCC
>JAFWCS010000199.1 GCA_017534365.1 Clostridia bacterium
CTCCAACAGCTCCCTGTCTGAAACGCCGCTCAAAAATGTGATCGTACCGGACGGTGTGACAGCGCTCGAGACCTTCGCCTTTGAGAGCTGCAAAAAGATGGAGTGGATCGAGCTGCCGGCGACGCTGCAGACGATCGGCTACGAGGTGTTTGAGAATTGTGATTCGCTGAAATTCATCTTCTACCGCGGGAGCATCGAGGACTGGGCAGCGATCAATATCAACACCTCAAATGAAGACGACCTTGCAAACCTCAGAATCGTCTATAATTACGCACCGGAAACGGGCTATCCCGGCATCGATTACACTTTTGACGACGGCTGGCTGACGCTCTCCGGAGCAGGGGAGATTCCGGCCTTTGCGCAGGGTGATTATCATTATTGGGATCTGTATGCCGATCAATGCGACGTCCTCGTCGTTGATTCCGGGATCACCGGCGTCGGCGCATACGCGTTTGAAAACTTCTCCGCGCTGGAGTATATTATTCTTTATTCTGAAAACATCGCGGTATCGGAAAACGCCTTTGCCGGCTGCGATGCGCTGGAAAGCATTATCATTACCGGCGCGGCAACGTTCTCCGCGGAGAGCTTCAATGCACCGGACAACGCTCTGATCTTTGTTGACGCCGCGCAGAATCCGGAGCTCAGCCAGACAGCCGGTATCATCCGGTTCACTTGTGAAGATAAAGAACTGCATCTGATCGATGACGTCAGCATGGATCTGTATCACGTGATCGATCTGGTTTCAGCGCTTGCCGCTCATTACGGTGAGATCGCAAAGATCACTTTCGGCAATCTGACGCTCGACGGCGTGCCGATGCAGTATATCGCCGAATACGACGAAAGCGGGGATCCTGTGATCCTGCCGATCGAAGGCAGTGCGCTCGTCAACGGTGAGATCAAGGCCGCGCGGCTGGACGGCACTGCGTTGACCTTCAATGAATTGATCGAACTGATCCAAACCGACGGCGCTGACGGCTTCCTGCTGATGGTGAGTGACGAAAACCACCCGACGATCATCAACCCGAACGTCGATATCGAAGACCCGGATGACCCGGACGAACCTCCTGCGCCGGAGGATCCCGAACCTGCGGGTGTATTCGACGGGATCAAGGTTACATTCATAAAAGTATATAATACTATTGTGAAAGCGATCAAATGGGCTGTCACGCTGCTGAATAAATTTTTCAAGCTGATCCATAAATAAAAAAGCAGATATAGATACACCGGTGTTTGCCCCGAAGGAGCGATCCTTCGGGGAATTTTTTGCTTTCTGCCAGACCGGATTGACCGCTTATTCCAGAAATTCGACCGTTCGTCTTTATTAAATTGAATTCAAAAGATATTTTTATTATAATAACAACATGATTTTTTGATGGATCTGATCGAACGAAAAATCATGCTCCATAATAATTTGGCTTTATAAAAAGCCGTCAAAAGAAAGGTGAGTAATAATGAAACGTTTGATTTGTGTGCTGCTTTCCGTCTTGCTCCTCGCAGGCTGCCTTGCCTCCTGCTCCGTGACGATCAATCATGGCGACAGATCTGCCGAGACAGAAGCGCAGTCAGAAACTGAAAAAACAGCCGAGACAACAACGGCGAAGGTCAATTACGCTGCGCCGACCGATGAGGAATATAACGAGTTACTCAACCTTGTCTTTTCACAAGGAAACTATGACAGTGCAGCAGACAATGCTCTCCCTCGGGCTGTCTTCTTTGCGCTTCATCTTGGCGGCGCTTATCCGAGATATGCAGAAAAAGGCCGGGCTTTTGCTCCTAACGAACTTGTAGAATCGGATACGCCCGATCCCCGTGAATTATTCTACGATGAAAGCGAAGGCAACTATCAATACTGGAAAACATCTGCTGATGCGCTTGACAGATTTTTGCGTGAGATCATGAATGTGGAGCCCGATCATGACCGGGACGTTTGGTTTAGCGACGACGGTTCTTCACAGGAAGATGAATATGACCAGGTCGAAACTTACTACGAGGATGGCTTTTACTA
>JAFWCS010000200.1 GCA_017534365.1 Clostridia bacterium
GCAGATAACGGCGGGCAGTCCGTGCGCCATTGCGAATTCAAGCAGGCCGCCCAGCGCGGAGGGATTGGAAAAATCCACGATGACGTCGATCTTTTCGATCTGCGCCGGCGTGAGCAGCGCGGGCGCGCTGACGACGGGATAGGGGAGATCGTTCTGCGGCGCAAGATCCACGCCGGCGGCGATCTCGATGGTCGGATCCTCAGCCGCGGCGGCGGTGACGGCCTTGCCCATCTTGCCGCAGCAGCCGCAAAGCAGAATTCCTGTCATTTTACGTTTCTCCAACTTAGATCAGGCCGTGACGCGCAAGCGTTGCCTTGAGCTTTTCACGCGCTTCGTCGGTCATCTTGTAAAGCGGCAGACGGCATTCGCCGACTTCCATGCCCATCAGGTTCATCGCTTCCTTGACCGCGATGGGGTTCACGTCCAGGAAAAGATCCTTGCACAGATCAAGATATTCCAGCTGCAGATCGCGGCTGCCGATATAATCGCCTTCCAGATACTTGGCGGCGATATCGTGCGCGATCCGCGGCGCAACGTTGGAAAGCACGGAGATAACGCCCTTCGCGCCGAGCGACATGAAGGAGGTAATCTCGTCGTCGTTGCCGGAATAAACGTCCAGCGCGTCGCCGCAGAGCGCGCGGGTCTGCGCAAGCGCGGCCACGTCGCCGTTTGCCTCTTTCGTGGCGACGATGCGCGGATGACGGCTGATCTCAAAGTAGGTTTCGGGCTTGATGTTTACGCCCGTGCGGGAGGGGACGTTATAAAGAATGATCGGGGCGCTGACGCGGTCGGCGATGTAGTTGTAATGCTGCACCAGACCGCGCTGCGAAGTCTTATTATAATAAGGCGTCACGGAAAGCAGCGCGTCCACGCCGACCTTTTCGCACTCGTTGGAGAGCTGCACGGCATATTCCGTGTCGTTGCTGCCGGTGCCCGCGATGACGGGAATCCGGTGGTTGACGACCTCGACCGTGTAGCGCACGGTTTCGATATGCTCCTCGTTGCTGAGGGTCGCGCCTTCGCCGGTGGTGCCGCAGATCACGATCGCGTCGGTCTTGTTGGCGATCTGATCCTCCAGAATCTCACCGAGCTTGTCGAAATTCACTTTTAAATCCGGGGTGAACGGCGTCACGATCGCAACGCCGGCGCCGGTAAAGACTGTCTGTTTCATGAAAGAGGACTCCCTTCGTAAATGAGCTGTGACGGGTTACGCTTTCGGCTCGATATAACCCTGCGCGCAGAGCTGCTCGGCCATGAGCACTGCGCCGCCTGCCGCGCCGCGCAGCGTGTTGTGGGAAAGGCAGACAAACTTATAATCATACTGGCTGTCTTCTCTCAGGCGGCCGATGGAGATCGCCATGCCGTTTTCAAGGTTGCGCTGCAGACGGGTCTGCGGCAGATTGTCTTCCTCAAAATAGTTGAGGAACTGTTTCGGCGCGCTGGGCAGCTCCGCTTCCTGCGGGAAGGCCTTGTATTCGCGCCAGATCTTTTTGATTTCGTCAATGGAGGGCTTTTTCCCGTCCGCAAAGCGAACGAACACCGCTGCCATATGACCGTCGGAGGCGGGCA
>JAFWCS010000201.1 GCA_017534365.1 Clostridia bacterium
CGGGTTCTCCTTCGGCGTCTCCTTCCTGTTTATGCAATTGTTCAGCGAGCAGGCGATCGGCATGATTTCTCTGGGCCTCACCGTACCCGGACTGCTTGCGGACTTCTTCATTCTTTCCCTCAAGGTGAAGGAAACCGCCGGCGTCGATCTGAAGGAAATCGACGGTTCCGAATTCGACTGACGGCCTGCTTACTGCCGTCAGCCGGAGCATACACAGCATCCAAATACGGGAGAGAAATGACGGCAGATAAAAAGACAGGCTTGTGATTTTACGGAATTCATGCTAGACTATGTGATAGAAACAACAGAAAGGAAGATGCTCAGAATGAAACGAATGCTTGCCATTTTCATGGCTGCGGTCTTTCTCTCGGGATGCGCCTGCATCCAATGCTATGCCGCCTCTGAAATCCAATGGGTCATCACCAATCCATATGAAAGCGTCGATTGGGATACCTGGGGCAACTACAAATTTCAGCCGCACTGCCACACCAACGCCAGCGACGGCTACCCGACCATTCATGAATTCGTGCAGAATCACTATGACCTTGATTATGACATCGTCGCGCTGACCGACCACGGGACGCTCAATCGCGGCTGGAACAAGCAGCCGGATCTGATTCCGCTCGTTCGTCTGATCAAAAAAGAACGCACAAAGATGGCGGAGATCGAACCGCTGACCGACGAAGAATACAGCGCCGTGCTGACCGGCACGGCGGGCTCCGGCAAGCGCACGCATCAAAACGGCATGCTGGACGTGCCGCTCGGGCTGGAGCTGAATATGGCGACGCCCTTCGCCGATTGCCATCTGACAGGGTATTTCTCCGAATACGGGCAGGGGCTTGCCGGCGTGTTCGGCGATTACGAAACGCCGACCAAGGGCGTGAAAGACGCGGGCGGCATTTCCATGCTTTCGCATGTGGGCGAATACGTTTATATTGACAAAGACAGCGAGAATCACGTCGGGCAAAAAATCGACGACTATTACGTCAACAAATTTGCGCGGCTGTTTCTGGACAACGCCGGTTCAAGCGTCGGCATGGGGATCAACAGCGCAACGGACGCGCACACGCGCTGTGACAGGATCCTATATGATCAGATCCTGCAAAAGACCATTCCGAACGGCGTCGTCCCCTGGGGGTTCTGCTTTGCGGATTCTCACAGCTTAGCGACCGAGAACGACGCGTGGACGGAATTGATGATGGAGCATTTCGATCTCTCGGATATGCGCAACGCCATGGTCGCGGGCACCAGCTTTGCCGTGTCGCATTATTCGCTCGGCTATGAGCTCAACGGCATGCAGGAAATGCCGGGGTATTCAGATGATCTGCGTCTTTGGGATGACGAATCCTACTACTTCAGCAACGCCACGCCGAAGGTGACGCGCATCACCGTGGATGAAGACGCCGACACCATCACCGTGGAGGGCGAAAACTTCAACCGCATCACCTGGGTCTCCGACTGCAACGTGATCCGCAGAGAAGAACAGATCACGAACGGAAAAGCAACGCTCGATCTGCACGCGTCCGATCTGCTGGCGCAGCCGAATCTGTACGTCCGCTTCTATATCACGGGAGATTACGGCATCTGCTACGCGCAGCCGTTTGTGATCCGCGCGGAAGGCACGGAGTTTGCGCCGGTCGACGTGCCGGAGACGCATGATATTTCCACCTTCCTGCGCGGCCTTGTGACCGTGCTTGACTGGGGCGTTTTCAAATGGAACCCTGTGGTGTGGGCCTTCAAGTATTTTGCGCTGGGCTACGACCCGCTGGCACGGCTCTGGAGCGAAATCATCGCGGTTTTTCAGCATAAGACGGTCAATGAAAGCATCGTGCCTTCGTTGCGCGTTTCCTCCTGACGCATGCGCCGCGCCTGCGACAGATCGTCTCCGTTCAAAGGAAAACAGGAAAAGGGGCTGTATAAATAGTCCCTGAAAAAAAGAAGACTGCAAACGCACTTTCGAGTGAACAAGTCCAGTAAAAACGGACAATAGAAAAAAACAGC
>JAFWCS010000202.1 GCA_017534365.1 Clostridia bacterium
AACGACACGGTGAGGATCACTTCGCCGGCGGGATACGCGGCCAGCGAAATCGGGAGCGTGATCGTTTCGGCGCTCTCGGGCGCGAGCACCAGCCCTTCGCAGACGCCGGACTGCACCTCTTCGCCGTTGACGGTCAGGCTCCAGCGGATCTCGTGATCCGCCGAGGAAATAAAGCGATGCTTGTTGCGCACGGTGATCCGGCCGTTCGCCGCGTCCGCATCCACCGCGTCCAGATCCGCATAGCATTTTTTGACTTCATAATAAGAGGGCTGGGGCTTCCGATCGGCGGAAATGATGCCGTTCGCGCAGAAATAATAGCTCGAGCTGCCCTCGTCGAAGTCGCCGCCGTAGAGCCATTTTTCCTGCCCGTTCTCGACCCTGCGGATCGCCTGATCCACATAGTCCCAGATGAAGCCGCCGGCCATGTGCGGCCAGGTCTCGAAATCCTCCACGTATTCGCGGAAATTGCCCAGGCTGTTTTCCATCGCGTGGGCATATTCGCAATAGATCACCGGGTGATCCGCATACACCCGCGCGGGCACGGGCTTGTTGTCCGCCGCAAGGGCGTTCGCGACGTTGTCATACAGCGACGTCGTCACCGGCTCCTGTAGGCGCAGCTTCTCCACCACCGGCTCGGTCGGATACATCCGGCTGATGAAATCGCTCTTGGTAAAGTCGAAATCGCCCTCGTAATGGATCGGGCGGGAAGCGTCCAGCGCAAGGATCGCCTTGCGTTCATGCATGAAATTCTCGCCGTCGCCGGCTTCATTGCCCAGCGACCAGAAGCAGACGCAGGCGTGGCTGCGGTCGCGCAGCACCATGCGGCGGGCGCGGTCCTCCACCGCGGCGCGGAACTTCGGATTGTCGCCCGGGCAGTTTTTGCGGCGCACGCCGTGGCTTTCGATATCCGCCTCGTCCATCACATAGAAACCCAGCTCGTCGCACAGCTCATAGAGCAGCTCCGCATCCGGATAATGGCTCGTGCGGATCGCGTTGATATTCGCGCGTTTCATCAAATATAAATCTTCATAATAACGCTCGCGCGGCACGGCCCAGCCGTGATCGGGATCGAAATCATGGCGGTTGACGCCCTTGATGATCACGCGCTTGCCGTTAATGAGCAGGCGGTTGCCCTGAATCTCCACGCGCCGGAAGCCGCAGCGGATCGTTTTCGCGCTCAGCAGCTTGCCGCCCGCACGCAGGCAGACGACCAGGCGATAGAGATGCGGCGCTTCCGCCGACCACTGCAGGGCGTTTTCTTCGGTATGCCTGAAATGCAGGACCGTCTCTCCCGCGCCGGCGGTCAGCTTCTCCGCGCCGATCTTTTCGCTGCTGCCGTCCGGGCGCACGAGCGTCACGTCCGCGCTGCAGTCACAGGCCGCGCCGTAATTGCGCAGCGTCACCGCCAGATCGAGCAGGCCGTTCTCATACGCATCGTCGAGCGTGGTGTCCGCAAAGAGGTCGCGGATGCACAGCGGCTCCTCGGCATAAAGATACACCTCGCGGTAAACGCCGGAGAGGAACCACATATCCTGATCCTCAAGATAGGTGCCGTCCGTATAACGGAACACCTCGACGACCACGGTGTTTTCGCCGATGCGCACGTAGTCCGTCACGTCGAATTCCGCGGGCGTCATCGAGCCCTGGGAATAGCCGACTCTGCGGCCGTTGATATAGAGGAAGAAGCCGGCTTTCACCGCGCCGAACTGCAGAAAGATCCGCTTGCCCGCGAAGGTCTCGGGCAGGGTGAATTTGCGGCGATAGACGCCGAGCTCGTTGCGAGCATGGTCGATTTTCGGGATCTCGCTTTTCACCGTGGAAAGCGCCTTGGGGAAGAAGGCGCAAAGATAGATCGGCTTGCCGTAGCCCCGCATCTGCCAGACGGAGGGCACCGGCGTCGGATCCCACGCGCTGTCGTCATAGTCCTCCGCAAGGTAATCGGTCGGCGTCGCCTCCACACCCATCTGCCAGTAAAACTGCCAGGTGCCGTTCAGCGACAGCTTCGTCGGTGCGTCCTCGCCGGACAGCGCGGCTTTTTTGCTCTTGTAAGGTAGGGCGTTGTTATGCCCCTCCTCCTTGTTTTCCTGACTCATATAGGGATCTTCCCAGTAAAACAGCTCGCTCATCAAGGCTCCTTCTGCGGCAGGACCGCCGCCCGAATATATTTATACATTTTATATCATATCATAAAAAGCCCGGCTTGTCTACTTGTTTTTTCGGCCGAAGACGCGCGAAAAAGCAGAAAAACAGGGCGCCCGCACGGCAGGGTTTCGTAATCCAGTATTGGTTTTGCAGGGCATAAATCGCCCATAAATGCGTCAAAGCCGCACTGACATACATCAAGTATGCCATGAGCGGCTTTTCCTTTTTCTGAACGATTTCTGCTCCCGCAAAACCGGGAACCATCGAAAAGAGATGCAATTTGCGTGCAATTGCGGATTTCTTCGGCGCAGGGATACTTGTCGTATCTCAAGCCGAAAATTCAGCAAGTGTGCGTGAAGGGCGCTCTTTTCGACAACACTGGGTTATGAAACTCTGCCGCAGGCGCACCCTGTGACGGTTTTTTACGATTTGATTGCTTTGCGATAGTCCTTCAGCAGCCGTTCCGGATCGCCGGCCGTTTTCACGGTCAGCCCTTCAAGGAAGGCGTCCATCTCGCGCGCGGCCTGCGGCGCATACAGCTCGGCAACGCAGGCGCTGCGATAGCTCGCGTAAACGCTCTCATCCTTGCTTTCCAGATCCTCCTTCAGCACGGCGAACACGCAGTCCTCATAATCCAGCACGCGGACCGTGCCGTTCTCCTGCGCGGCCACGGCGGCATAGAACCCTTCCGGGTAGCCCTCCGCGCCCTGCTTGAGCAGGATGGTTTCGGACAGGCCGTAGCCAGCTGCGGCCGCCGCCTCGCGGAAGCTGTCCGCGCTCTCGCCGGCATTCGCCGCCATGGCGTCGAACGCTTCTTTGATCGTGTTCTTCTGCAGCTGCGTGAGCGGGCTGCCGTCCGCGGCGGTGTAATACGCCACCACCGTGCGAAAGCTGATATAATTGGCATAGAAATACTTGAGCAGCTCCGCCTCGCCCGCCTGATCCGTAACGCCTTTATCATAGGTCGCGGTAAACAGCGCCTCGGCGTTGCTCTCCGCCGTGATCACCTTGGTCAGCGTCTGCTTGGAAACGCCGATGGCCTTGTAATGCCGCTCCGCGCGGATCCAGAGATTGTTGACCTGATCCGCGATTCCCGCCTTCTCAGAGGCGGAAAGCGTCAGCCCGGCGTCGCGGAAGCGGGTGTTGTTGGCAACGTAGCGCTTGCACTGCTCCGTCACGGCATCCAGCAGCGCCCGATCCGAAGGCGTTTCCTCCAGACCGTAATCCGCGGGACGCGCCGAAACGCGATCCAGGAAATAGGTGTAGATCTCCCGGTCCAGCTCTGCGCCGGAGATCACGAGCACCGTTTGTTTTTTATCGCCGCAGGCGCACAGCGCCAGCAGCAGACCCAGCGCCGCGATCACGGCGGGGATCCGTTTTATCCAATGCTTCATATCAATCGATCGTATCCGTATCGAGCTCCGCCTGCACTTCCCTGAGCAGGGCGTTGATCGCCTGCTGCTTCGTGCCGTGGAGCGTGCACCCGGCAGCGCCCGTGTGGCCGCCGCCGCCCAGCCGTTTGCAGATGGCTGCCGCGTTGATCTCGCCGTGGGTGCGCACGGAGGCCTTGAACTCGCCGTCCGCCAGCTCCCGCAGCGTGACGCCCACGCGCACGCCCTCGATTTGCCGGGGCAGATTCGTCAGCCGGTCCGTTTCGCTCTCATCCGAGCCGCTTTCGCGATACATCTCCTGTGTGATGCACATCAGCGCGCAGCGGTCGTGGAAATACAGGCGCATCCCGTCGAGCGCCAGCCGCTCAAGCGCCGCAAACGTCTTGGTCTTCGTTTCAAAAAACGTCTGAATAATGTGATAGGTGTCCGCGCCGGCCGCCGCAAGCTCCGCCGCAATGCGGAAGGTACGCACGGTCGTGTTGGAAAAACGCAGGCAGCCGGTATCCGTCGTCACGCCGACGAACAGCCGAGAGGCCTGCTGCGGCGTGATCTCCTGCCCCAGCGCCTGCAGCAGCAGATAGACCATTTCCGCAGCGGAGGCGGACTCGCCTTCGATCCAGGTCTGCGCGGCATAGAGGATGTTGGACGCGTGATGATCGATGCACAGCGCGATCCGCCCGCCATATTCCGCGTTGAACGCCTTGCCCAGCAGCTTGGGATCCGCCACGTCCACGGCCACCACGGTCTCCGGCGTAAACACCGGCTGCGCAAGGCCGTCAAACAGGAATTCAAAATTCTTCGGGATCGGATCGCCGCATTGCACTGCCGCGGTCTTGCCCATCCCCTGCAGCGCTGCAGCGAGCGCGGTCGCGCTGCCGAGCGTGTCGCCGTCCGGGTGCGCGTGGCTGAGGATCAGGATCCGGTCGGCGCCGCGCAGGAACGCCGCCGCCGCCTGCATATCAATCCGCATCCGGCTCCGCCCCTTCCTGCGCAGGGCGCAGATCCTCCATCATGCGGGTGATCTGCATCCCTTTTTCGATGGAATTATCCGCAATGAACTTCAGCTCCGGCGTTTTGCGCAGACGCAGCGCCTGCCCGAGCGCCCGCCGGAGATAACCGGTGGCCGCCGTCAGCCCCTTGACGGCGGTCTTCGCCGTCTCCAGGCCTTCCATGGCGCTCACGTACACCTTGGCAAAGGAAAGATCACTGCTGACCTCCACGTTGACCACGGTGAGCATTTTGCCCTGCACGCGCGGATCCTTCAGCTCGCGCAGCAGCACGGCCAGCTCCCTGCGGATATCCTCGGCCGTTCTGTCGATTTTATAACCTGCCATTCGCTGCTCCTTTCTGAAAGAAGCGATCAGTCGCGGTATTCCTCGGTCACGTAGGCCTCGAAAATATCGCCTTCTTTGATATCGTTGAATTTTGCCAGTCCGATGCCGCAGTCGAAGCCGCTGGCCACTTCCTTGACGTCGTCCTTAAAGCGCTTGAGGGAGGCCATCTCGTCCTCGGTGATCACGATGCCGTCGCGCACGACGCGGATCTTCGCGCCGCGGGTGATCTTGCCGCTGAGCACGTGGCAGCCCGCCACGTTGCCGATGGAGGAGATGCGCACAACCTGGCGCACCTCGGCCTTGCCGATATCGACGTCACGGAATTTCGGCGCAAGCATGCCCTTGATTGCTGCCTGGATCTCTTCGATGCAGTCGTAAATCACGCGGTAGGTGCGGATCTGGACGCCGTCGCGCTCCGCGTTGTCCGCCGCCACGTTGTCCGGGCGCACGTTGAAGCCGACGATGATCGCGCCGGAGGCGTTGGCGAGCATGACGTCGCTCTCGCTGATGGCGCCCACGCCGCTGTGGATGACCTTCACGCGCACTTCGTCGTTGCTGAGCTTGACGAGGCTTTGCTTGACCGCCTCGGCCGAGCCCTGCACGTCCGCCTTGATGATGATATTCAGATCCTTCAGCTCGCCGTCCTTGATCGAATCAAAGAGGTTTTCGAGCGTGACCTTCTGCACTTCCTTGAACTGCGCTTCCTTGGCCTTGGCCTTGCGCTGCTCGACCAGCTCGCGGGCCAGGCGCTCATCCTTGACCGCGTCGAAGCCGTCGCCGGCCTGCGGCACCTCAGCCAGACCCATGATCTCCACGGGCACGGAGGGACCGGCCTTGTTGACCTTGCGTCCCTTGTCGTCCGTCATCACGCGCACGCGGCCGACCGCCGTGCCGGCCACGATGATGTCGCCGGATTTCAGCGTGCCGTTCTGCACCAGAAGCGTGGAGATCGGGCCGCGGCCCTTATCCAGCCGCGCTTCGATCACGACGCCGCGCGCGGAGCGGTTGGGATTCGCCCGCAGCTCCTGCATCTCGGCCACAAGAAGAATGGATTCCAGCAGGGAATCGATGCCCTGCTTTGTGACTGCGGAAACGGGCACGCAGATCGTGTCGCCGCCCCAGTCCTCGGGCACGAGCTCATATTCTGTCAGCTGCTGCAGCACCCGGTCGGGATTCGCAGCGGGTTTGTCGATTTTATTGATCGCGACGATGATCTGCACGCCCGCCGCCTTGGCGTGGTTGATGGCCTCAATGGTCTGCGGCATGATGCCGTCGTCCGCGGCGACCACGAGGATGGCGATATCCGTGGCCATCGCGCCGCGCAGACGCATGGAGGTGAAGGCCGCGTGACCCGGCGTATCCAGGAAGGTGATCTTCGAACCGTTGATCTCCACGCGGTAAGCGCCGATGTGCTGCGTGATGCCGCCGGCCTCGGTCGAGGTGACGGAGGTGTTGCGGATCGCGTCGAGCAGCGAGGTCTTGCCGTGGTCGACGTGGCCCATGACGACCACGACCGGATCGCGGGGCACGAGATCCTTTTCTTCATCTTCGCTGTCGTCAATGATCATATCCTCGATCGTCACGATGACCTGCTTCTCCACCTTCGCGCCGAGCTCCTCGGCCACGATCGCCGCAGTGTCATAATCGAGCGTGTCGTTGATGGTCGCCATCTGCCCGAGCATAAAGAGCTTCTTGATGACCTCGGCCGCCATCATTTTCAGCATGGAGGCCAGCTCGCCGACCGTGATCTCCTCGGGGATCTTCAGCTGCAGCTGCGGTTTCTTGGCGCGCTCGGCGGCGATGCGCTTGAGGCGCTCGGCCTCGGTCTCGCGCTTGCCGGAGCGGTTGCCGCCCTTGCGGTACTGCTTGCTCTTCTGATTGATCTTCTGCTTGTGCATGACGTTCTCATGCGGCTTGGAGACGTTGGTCGAGGCGATGTTTTCGTATTTTTCGTTGTATTTTTCCAGATCCACATTCCCGGCGCGGGTGTCGATGGTGCGCATCTCGCCCTTGGTGCGGGACTGGAGCGGCTTGTCGGCATTCTTCTTCTTTTGCTCCGGCTGCTTGCGCGGCGCGGTCGGCATGAGCGGGAGCTTGCCGCTCTGCGCGCGGCGCGGCGGCTGCTGCTCGGGCTTCTTGGCCGCTTCCGGCTTTTTCTCCGGCTCCGGCTTTTTCGCAGCTTCCGGTTTCTTTTCCGGCGCCGGCGCCTTGACCGCTTCCGGCTTTTGTTCCGGCTCGGGTTTCTTTTCCGGCTCCGGCTGCTTTTCCGGTTTCGCCGGCTCCTCCGGCTCCGCCGGGGCGGCCTTCGGGCGCTCCAGCGCAAAATACGGCTCCAGATCCTCCACGTCATAGCGGCGCGTATAGGTTTCGAAGATGAAATCCAGCTCCGCTTCCTCGAGCGCCGTCATGCTCTTTTTCTTTTCCCCGAACTGCTGCTGCAGCAGATCAATGATTTCGTTGCTCTTCACTCTGAAGTCCTTGGCGACTTCATTCACTCTGTATTTTTGAATCATAGGTGAACCTCCCCTGATGTATGCTCGGATAAATAAGCTCTCATGGCCTTGGCAAAACCCTCGTCATTCACCGTGACCACTGCGGACCGCAGGCCGGTCGCGTGACCGATCTGCGCCATATCGGCGTGCAGCGTGTAAACGGGGATCTCCCGCGCGTCAAACGCCGCTTCTCTGTGAATTTCAGCCTGCAGCCTCGCGGCGGCGTCGCTGCTGAGCAGACAGAGCCGCGCGCGGCGGGCCCGGATGGCGTCGATCGCGCCGTCATGCCCGCAGCTGAGCCTGCCCGCGCGGCGGGCGATGCCCAGCAGATGCAGCAGCTTCGGGTCATCCGTCATTTGCCAGCGCCTCCTCCATGGTATCATAGACCGTATCCGGGATCGCGCATTCGAAGGCGCGCTCAAAGCGTTTGGCTTTTCTCGCTTTGGCCAGGCACGCTGCGTCGCGGCAGACGTAAGCACCGCGGCCGGGCTTCTTGCCCGTCAGATCCAGCGAGACCTCGCCCTCCGGGCTGCGCACGACCCGGACCAGCTCTTTTTTCGGCTTCATTTCGTTGCAGCCTGTGCATTTGCGCATGGGAATACGGCGGGTAGGCATGGGAAAGCTCCTTCAGTTGAAAATTATTCTTCGTCGAAGTTGATCACAGGCTCTTCCGTTTCGGGCTTGATATCGATCTTCCAGCCCGTGAGCCGCGCGGCAAGGCGGGCGTTCTGGCCCTTGTTGCCGATGGCGAGCGAAAGCTGATTGTTCGGCACGACGGCGCAGCAGCTGCGATCCTCCTCGCTGAGGATCGTAACGGAGATCACGTCCGCGGGCGCGAGCGCGGCGGCAATAAACTGCGCGGGATCCTCGCTGTAGCGGATGATATCGAGCTTTTCGCCGCTGAGCTGCTCCACGATCTTGTTGACGCGGGCGCCGCGCTGGCCGATGCAGGCGCCGACGGGGTCGACGTTTTCGTCCGCGCTGTAAACGGCGATCTTGCTTCTGCTGCCCGCTTCGCGGGAGACGGATTTGATCTCGACCGTGCCGTCGAAGATCTCGGGCACCTCGCTCTCAAGCAGGCGGCGCACAAAGCCCGGATGCGTGCGGGAAATGCTCGCGCGCGGGCCCTTGGCGGCGTCCTTGACGTCGGCGATATAGACCTTGATCAGATCGCCTTCCGTAAGATTGTCGGTGGGCAGCTGTTCGGCGCGCAGCAGCTTGCCGCTGACCTTGCCGAACTCCACGATCGCATCGAACGTGACCGGGTCCACCTTGACCACCTTGACGGTGACGATCTCCTGATTCTTGCTCTGGAAGATCTCCTTCATCTGGCCGTTCTCCGCCTCGCGGATCGCCTGGCGCAGGATGTGCTTGCCCTTTTCGGCGGCGATGCGGCTGACTTCCTTGGTCTGCAGCTCGATTTCAATGATGTCGCCGGGCACGGCGGTCGGCTTGTAGCGCTGCGCCTGCTCGGGCAGCAGATCCTCATCGGGATCCACGATCTCGCTGACCACGTTCTTGCGCACGAACACGCGGATCTTCTTATCTTCTTTATCAATATCGCAATAGACGATGTCCTTGTTGTTGAAATCACGCTTGACCGCCGTTACGATCGCGCGCTGGATGCCTTCGAGCAGCGCATCCTCGGGCACGCCCTTCTCTTTGCTGAGCATCTGCACCGCGGCGAAAAACTCCGTGCTGAAATCGGGCTCTGCCGCTTTTTTCGTCTTTTTCATTTTTCCAATCAATCCTTTCCGGTAAGATTAAAAATCAAAATCGTCTGCTTTGACGAAGCTGGTTTCTTTCAGATCAAGCAGCAGCGCGCCGCCCTCCGGCAGGCGCAGGGTGAACTGCTTGCCCTCGGCGCTTTCGAGCACGCCGGCGAACTCCCGCTGCCCGTCACGCGGACGGATCAGGCGGACCTTGATTTTCTGCCCGCAGTATTGCTGCAGATGCGCCTCCCGCGTCAGCTCGCGCTCGAGCCCGGGGGAGCTGACCTCCAGGCAGTAGCTCTGCTCGATGGGGTCGGCGTCATCCAGCGGCTGATCGATCGCGCGGCTCATAGCCTCGCAATCCTCGATGGAAACGCCGCCTTCCTTATCAATAAATATACGCAGGAACCAGTCCGCGCCCTCCTTGACGAAGCGGATATCCCAGAGCTGCAGCCCCAGCTGCTCCGCGATCGGCGCGGCGATCTCCCACACGGCGGCGGCGGTGTTGCCGCCCTTGCCTTTTGCCATATCGGAATCTCCTTTGTCTGTTTGGTTTCGCAGCGGCCGGAAGGCCGATCACATAAAGAAAAGAGCGGGTCCTGACCCACTCTTTACCTTAGCCTGCATTCTTACGATGGCTATTTTAACACACTGTTTTAAAAATAGCAAGCGTTTTTTTCGCGAAACCAAAGAATTTTATAAATAATTTCCGAAAAATTCACACCTTTTCGCTTGCACCCGCCATTTTTTTATTATAAAATGGAGAATGACTCCGCACGCTCAGCCGCGCAGCTCGTCAAGCGTCAGCTCGTAGGCGGGCAGGAATTCCTCGAGAAACACCTGCGCCTCCGGCACGTCCATGCCCTCGATGATCGCGCGCACGCCCTCTGCGGCCTTGACGAATTCGCCGTTGCCGGCCTTGCGCTCCTCGAGGCATTTGATCAGCGCGCTGAGCTTGTCTGCCGCTTTCACAAGCGACCACAGCTCCGCGTCCTCCGGCTGCGGCAGCAGCAGCGGGCGATAGACCGCCTGCAGGGCAGCGGGCAGCATCTCCAGCAGGCTCTCGCAGGCCTGCGCTTCCATGGTTTTATAAGCGTCGCGCACCGCGTCGCTGTAATATTTGACCGGCGTGGGCAGATCGCCGGTCAGCGTCTCCGGCGCGTCGTGAAACAGCCCGAGCAGCGCTGCGCGCTCCCCGTTGACA
>JAFWCS010000203.1 GCA_017534365.1 Clostridia bacterium
CGCGGTCTACGACGGGCGCGATGCGATCGACTATCTTCTGAACGGCAATTATGACGCCGCGATCCTCGATATCATGATGCCGAAAAAAGACGGCATCACGGTGCTGAAAACCATCCGCGCCAAAGGGAATCAGATTCCCGTGCTGATGCTGACCGCCAAATCCGAAATTGAAGATCGTGTGCTGGGGCTGGACAGCGGCGCCAACGACTATCTGCCGAAGCCCTTTGATTCGCGCGAGCTGCTCGCGCGCCTGCGCAGCATCACCCGCAGCAAGACCGAGGCGGATACGAAGCTGACCTGCGGCAATATCACGCTTGACCGCGCGACCTTTGAGATCTCTTCGCCGACCGGCAGCTTCCGTCTGGCCAACAAAGAATACCAGCTGATGGAATTCCTGATGACGAATCCGCACCGCATTCTTTCGGCGGAGCGGATGATGGAGAAGATCTGGGGCTATGACAGCGAAGCGGAGATCAACGTGGTCTGGGTGTATCTCTCCTATCTGCGCAAAAAGCTGACGGCGCTGCAGGCCGATATTCAGATCAAATCCACCCGCAACGCCGGGTATTCTCTGGAGAACTGCAATGATTAACAAGCTGAAACGAAAATTCATCGTGCTGGCGACCGTGTTCATGCTCGTGCTGATGGCGGCGCTGCTGCTGATCATGAACGGCGTCAATTACCATGAGGTCGTTGCGGAGAGCGACCGGATCCTGGACGTGCTTTCGCAGCCGGACGCACCGTTTCTGAACGATCGCCAGCCGCCTGAAAAGCCGGAGCAGTTTGACGGTTTCATCCCGCGCGGCATGTCGCCGGAGGTGCCGTATGAATCCCGCTTTTTCGTTGCGTCGGTTTCTGCGGACGGCGAGATCCTGCAGACGGATGCATCCAGAATCATCTCTGTGGATGACGAAACAGCCGAGGCTTACATCCGAAGCGCCATGAGCAGCAAAAAGGAGCGCGGCTTCCTCGACCAGTTCCGCTTTTCCAAAACGAGCGGTGAAAGCGGCACGCAGGTGCTTCTTCTCGACTGCGGACGCAGGCTGGATTCGTTCCGGACGTTCCTCTGGACCAGTGTGATTGTCGGCCTGTTCGGCTGTGTCGTTGTGTTCCTTGCGTTTGTCTTCACAGCCGGCAGGATCGTTGCGCCGATCGCCGAAAGCTATGAAAAGCAGAAGCGCTTTATTTCCGACGCCGGGCATGAGATCAAAACGCCGCTGACGATCATCAACGCCAACGTCGATCTGCTGGAGCTGGACGGCGAAAAAGAGGAATTGACCGAGATCCGGCAGCAGACGCAGCGGCTGACGACGCTGACGAACCATCTGGTGCAGCTTTCCAAAATGGAGGAGGCTGCGCACACGCTGCAAAAAGTCGAGCTGCCGTTCTCCGACCTGGTCACGGAAACCGCAAACGAGTTCCACGCCCGGCGGCGGCAAAGCTGCTGGACTTCCGCATGCAGATCATGCCGAACGTGACCGTCAGCGGGGCGCCGGAGGCGCTTCGTCAGATGATCTCCATTCTGATGGAAAATGCCGTCAAGTATGCGCCGGAGGGCGGCGCGCTGACGATCGAGCTGACAGCGCACAGAAAAGCGGCGGTGCTGTCGATCCGGAATACCGCGGCGGAGAAGATGGAGGAAAAGGATCTGCCGCACGTGTTCGATCGTTTCTATCGGACGGACACCTCGCGGAATTCTCAGACCGGCGGTCACGGGATCGGCCTTTCCATCGCGAAAGCCATTACGAACGCCCATGACGGCAGCATCACGGCCTCCACGACCGACGGCAGCGACTTCTGCGTGACGGTGACGTTGCCGCAGGCATAATTGAATGATGAAGATAAGAAAGGAAGCAGGCGCAAAACGGCAGGGATTCATAAACCAGTGTTGTCGAAAAAAGCGCCGTTCCCGGCTTGAGATACGGCAGTATCCCTGCGCCGAAGAACGATAAAATTGCACGCAAATGGCATCTTTTTTCGATGCACCGCAGTTCTACCGCGGCAGAAATCGTTCAGAACAAGAAAAACCCGCAGCAGGCATACTTCATGTATGACGCTGCGGGTTTGACGCAGTTATGGGCGGTTTCGGCCCGGCAGAACCAATACTGGGTTATGAAGCCCTGCCGAACCTGCTTCCTTTTAGTTTTGTTTAAGGTTCGCGGGGTATGCTTTTCATGAAGGAGGCGTCGATATGACAAAAGAAGCATTCTACGGCGCGGAATACCCCCGATTGCTGAAAACCGAAGCCGCGCTTGCGGCGATCGCTGAGGAACTGAAAGCCGACGATACAGGGGACGACCTGCAGCCGGTTGTCTATTACTGCACCCGCATCAAGCAGCCGGAAAGCATGGCGCGAAAACTCAGGACAAGGGGGCTGCCGGTGACGGCGCAGGCAGCAACCGGCAGCGTCTGTGACGCGGTCGGCCTGCGGATCATCTGCTCGTTTGCAAGCGACGTGCTGGAGATCGTCAGACGGCTGGAAGCCGATCCGCGCATTCACGTCACGGCCAAAAAAGAC
>JAFWCS010000204.1 GCA_017534365.1 Clostridia bacterium
AAACGCGCGGTTGACGATGCTGTTGCCGTCAAGCACGAGAAGTTTCATAGGCGGTTTCCTTTCCTGGTCTCAGTCTGCTTTTTAGTATACCATAGTTTTCGGAAAATGCAGCATTTTTTTGAAAAATGTTGAATTCCACACGAAATCATGCTAATATGAACCGAAATCAGCTGTATCCGGGGAGGTCGTCATGCGCATCGGCAAGCAACAACTGAGCGGCGTCGCTTCGCTCGCGCCCATGGCGGGCGTGACCGACCGTGCATTCCGCGCGCTGTGCCTGGAATTCGGCGCCTCCTGGGTGACGAGCGAGATGGTCAGCGCCAAGGGGCTGACGATGCACGACCGCAAGTCCGGCTTCCTGATGGCGCTCGGTGAGGCGGAGCACCCGGCGGCGGTGCAGATCTTTGGCTGCGAGCCGGCAACGATGGCCGAGGCCGCAAGGCAGGCGGCGGAAACCGGCTGCTTTGCCGTCGATCTCAACATGGGCTGCCCCGCGCCGAAGGTGGCCGGGCACGGCGGCGGCGCTGCGCTGCTGAAGGATCCGGATCTCGCCGCGCGCATCACGGCGGCCTGCGCAAAGGCGATCGATCTGCCCGTGACCTGCAAGATCCGCATCGGCTGGGATGAAACGAGCGTCAACGCCGTGGAAATGGCAAAAAAGCTGGAAGCGGCCGGCGCTGCGGCGATCACGGTCCACGGGCGCACCCGCAGGCAGATGTATGCCCCGCCCGTCGACCTTGCAGCCATCCGCGCAGTCAAGGAGGCGGTCACGATCCCGGTGATCGGCAACGGCGACGTCACGGACTGCGCTTCGGCTGCGCAGATGCTGGCGGAGACCGGCTGCGATCATCTGATGATCGGGCGCGGCGCGCTCGGCGCCCCGTGGATCTTCGCGCAGCTCAACGAATTCTTTGCAAGCGGGAGCGTTCCGCCGCCCCCGCCGGTGGAGACGCGCATGGCGATCATGCTGCGCCATATTGCCGCGCTCTGCGCGGACAAGGGGGACTATATCGGCATGCGGGAGGCGCGCAAGCACGCGGCCTGGTATGTCAAGGGCATGCGCGGGGCGGCCGGCCTGCGGCAGGAGATCGGCGCGCTGGAATCGATGGATCAGCTGCGCGCGATCGCCGAAAAAGTGATCTCCGCTGCAAACGCCGCAGTTTAACGTTTCGTCCTGTACGGTTTTTCGTGCCGTACAGGGCGTTTTCATCTATCCGAAGCGGCAAACGAAACCAGCGCGGCCAGCGAATCGATCAGCGGCACGCCGGCGGCCCGCAGCCGTTCCGGCTGCTCGTGGCCGGCGGTCAGCAGCACGCAGCGCGCGCCGAGACTGCGCGCCATCTCCGCGTCGTGCGCCAGATCCCCGATCACGAGCGCCTGCGCCGGGTCGGCGCCTGCGGCGGCGAGGTAGGCGGCGGCGCGTTCGATCTTGGAATCCGCCCGATAATCTGCGGCGCCGAGCACAGCGTCAAAACGATCCGCCACACCGTAACGTGCGGCGTTTTCCAGCAGCTGCGCCTGATTTGAGGAGGACACGATCGCCTGCCGCGCCCCGGCCGCCGCAAACGCATCGAGCGCCCGGAGGGCGCCTGCCGCCAGCCCGCAGTCTTTCAGATGAAGCTGGTAACCGGTGTTGTATTCCGCAAGCAGGGCGTCATAGTCTTCCCGCGACAGATCAAAGACCTGCGCATAAAAGCCGCGGATCGGCACGCAGATGCAGTCCTTATAGCGCGGCAGACCGATCGGCGGCAGGCCCCGTCGGGCAAGCATATCGTTGACGCTCGCGAGCGACGCGGCAACGTCGTCGAGCAGCGTTCCGTTCCAGTCCCAGAGCACGTGGGTGATCATCGGGCGTCCTCCTTCCTCGTTTTGCTGTGCCGTAACAAACAAATATAATATAGATTATAATATTTTCCATTATAAAAAGCAAGTTTTTTTCAAAACCGCTTTATTTTCCCCCGCAGTTGTGGTATATTGAATGCAATCCAAAAGAAAAAGAGGCGTTTTATGAATCGAA
>JAFWCS010000017.1 GCA_017534365.1 Clostridia bacterium
AAAACTACAATATCATCTTTTACTTGATTAAATCCATTAGGATTTGAATTAGCAAAATCGATTAAACTCTTTTCATAATCAACTATCATAGGATGCGCAAGTTTTTCCCGCCTGACGTTGCCCAGCATGCAGCCGGCAATGCCGCTTTCCGCAGCGGCGAGCAGGATCGTCTGCGCCGCAATGCCCTCATCGCGCAGCTTCGGCTGGCCGATGGCAAGGTCGGTGAGCATCACGATGTAGGCCACTGGCCGCTCGTCCTCCGCCGGACCGGGCCAGTCGGGCAGCATGCCGGCCCAGCCGAGCGTTTCAAAGGTTTTTGCCGCTTCGTCCGCATCGGTGACGAGGCGGTATTTGATGATCTGCCGGTTGACGCTGGATGCGGCGAAGCGCGCAACGTCGATCCAGCTGCGCAGCATGTCGTCCGTGACCGGCACCGACCGGTCAAATCTGCGATAGGAACGGTTTGCGATGACAAGATCTTTGAACATTTGGATTTCCTCCTGAATAATATTAATTAGATTTACCCATGTATTTGTCTGTTTTTGACTAAAATCACTTGATAATTCTTGAATTCCATGATAGAATTATGTCAGATACACACGCATCGTCTGGTGTTTGATCGCACGCGAGCGGAAAGGGGGGGCTTCGGTTGAAACGACTGCTGTCGGCGCTGCTGGCGCTGGTCACGGCCTGCTGCGCCGTGCTGATGACGGCCGGCGTCGCGTTTGCAAGCGCGCCTTTGCCGACGCCGCCCGCGGAATTTGCCGCGCAGGTGGGCGCGATGATGCGCAGCGCAGGCGCGGATGCGGATCCCGCAGCGCGTCTGATCGTGCAGAGCGACCGGCGCATCGACCCGCAGGGCGCGGTCTCCGTTCTCCACGGCGGCGAGGATCTTTGGGTGCTGCAGTATGCCGACGCCGAAGCCGCAGCGCAGGCGCGCAGCTATTATGAATCATTGTCCGCGGTTTCCATTGCCGAGCAGGATCGCGCGGCGTTGACGCAGGCGCCGGCGCAGGATGAGATCGCGCGCGTTTCCGCTGCGCCAGCGCATACGACGGTCTATCACCATCTCTCCTGGGGCCCTTCCTTCATCAAATGCGACGAACTGACCGACTGCGTGCAGCACGGCACGGCAATGCCGCTCACGCGCGTGGTCGCCGTGCTGGACAGCGGCGTGCAGAGCAATCATCCGTTCCTGATCGGCAGAGTGCTGCCTTCCACGGTCAATACCTCTGCCAGCGGCGCGGCAAACAGCGCGGAGGATGACAACGGCCACGGTACGCAGGTGGCGGGTGTGATCGCCGATTCTTCGCCGGCGAATGTGCAGATCCGCGCTTATAAAGTGCTGGATTGCTACACCGCAGGCACGCTGTTGACCGTGATCGCCGGTCTGCAGTGCGCGATTGCGGACGGCGTGGACGTGATCAATATGAGCTTCGGCTTTACCGAAACGTCGGAGGCGCTGCAGACGGTGCTCGATCAGGCGCACGCGCAGGATATCCTGCTGGTCGCTGCCGCGGGCAACAAGCGCTCGGATGCGCCGGAATATCCGTCCTCGTGCGCGCACGTGCTGCGCATTTCCGCCGTGAATGAAAACGGCGAGCTTGCCGGGTTCAGCAATTTCGGGGATATCGATCTTGCCGCACCGGGCTATAATATCAAAACAGCTGCGCTCGGCGGCGGCTATTCGACCGTGCGCGCCACCTCGGAGGCGGCGCCGTTTGTTGCGGGCGTTGCCGCAACGTTGCGCGCTGTGCATCCCTGCCTCTCTGCGGATGAAACGACCGCCGTGCTCAAGGCCTGCGCGGTGCCGCCGCTGTATGTCAGCCTGAATCCCGCGCATTACGGGGCAGGCGTGCTGCGGGCGCCGGATCTGATGGATCCCGCCGTGCGCGCGCTGCTGCTCCCTTATTGCGGCGCGGCAGACTATACGTCCTATGACGCCGCCGTGGCGCGTGCGCAGGGGATCGTGGATCTCAGCCCGTATGAAGCTGTTACGGTCGAGCGTCTGCAGGCGGCGCTGCAGGCGGACACGCTGAATATGACCGCCTGCGATCAGCCGGATCTGGATCTGATCACGGCGCGGATCAACGCGGCCGTGGACGGCCTGGCGCTCTGGAGCCCGCGCTCCTTTGCGCTCGATGGGCCGTGCAAGCCGATCACGAAATACGGCGGGTTTCAGCTGCGGCCGTCCGTGCGTCCGGTGTATGCGCGCACCAAAAGCGTCACCTGGTACAGCGGAGACCCCGATATCGTTTCGGTGAATGATTCCGGCTATCTCCGGTATGCCGGCGAAGGGGCAGCAAACGTCTATTGCCGCGTGGTGTTTGACGACGATACCGTTGCGGTCCGCAGCGTCAACGTCACCTGCCAGATGCGGCCGGCCGACCGGATCCTGTCGTTTTTCCTATCGATCCTGCGCTATATCCTGTTCCCGGCAAAATCAAGAATGTAACGATCTCGCGGACGGTTTTTCGGAGCCGTCCGTTTTTATTATAGCTTCCTGCCCATGACCGTGCCGCCGCCGACCGCGATCAGCCGGCGGAAACCGAATCTGCGATAGAAGCGGATGGCGTCTTTGTTGCCGGAGCCGACGATCAGCATGACGCCGGGGACCCGTTGCGCCGTCAGTTGTGCCAGAAGGCGCCGCATCAGTTGCGTGCCGCCGCCCTGACCGGTGACTTCATCCAGCAGATCGATGTGCAGATGCGCGGGGAAGAAGGGCGAAAAGAAGCGCAGCGCGATCTGCTCTGCGCGCACCTCGAGTTTTTCGCTTTTCGGGTTTTGCAGGATCCGGCGCAGATAGGGCGCAAACGCGCGGCGATAGCGTTTGTATTCCGGCGCGCTGAGCGTGTAGCCCTGGACCGTGCCGTCGTCGTCAAGCAGCACGAAGCAGGTGCCCGCCTCGTTTTCCAGATAATAATCGCAATAGCAATCCGTGATGTAGCGGCCGACGTCTTCATCCGTGACCGCTTCTTCCGGGCCGGTGCGGCGGCAGATCTCCCGCACGCGTTCTTTCATTTCTTCTCTGTATGGAGCAACCTCCACGGGCTCACCGCCTTTCTTTGATCAGCTGCAGGGCCGCGAACTGCACGCCGACCGTCGGCTCGCGCAGCTCCAGCTGCAGCCGGCCGTCCGCAATGCATTCGGCCGGGATGTGATAGCATTCGCTGTGATAGCCCGGCGGGCAGAAACGCGCGTCAAACGCCGGATCCGGCGCGCCGCCGTAAAGCGGGCCGCGATAAAGCGTTGCCGCGTTCGCCGTTACCGTGAGATCCGAGCTTTGCGGCAGCCTGCGTTCCTTGACGATCAGCCGCAGGCGATAATCGCAGCCCGCGTGCAGCCGATCGGTTTTGAATGCAAACGAAAAATGATCATACGCCGTGAACAGCGCGGTCGGCAGGCTGCCGTTGTTTTCGTCCGGGTTGTCGCCGCGCGCGTTCAGATAGAATTCGCCGCTCTGCGGCGTCCCCGCGCCGGAAAGGCCGTGCTGTGCGACGGAATAAAACACTTCGCCTTCTGCTGCGCGCCCAAAGGAAACATACCGCAGCGCCTCGGTCGGGTCGGTTTCGCCCGCCAGCTTCCTGAGCAGCCATGCGCGGTCGGTGATCGGCAGATCGATCGTTTCCAGGATCGCCCCGCGCTCCGGATTCATTGCGCCGTAGCGGTTGATATCCGTCTGCAGGCCGATCATTTCAAACAGAGCGGCGCACAGGGCTTCGATCTCTTCGCGAAGCAAACGGTATGCTTCCGGGAACGGCCGCTGCAGCGCGCCGATTGCCGCGGCGATGCCGCCGGACTGCAGGGCGGCTTCCGCCTGCCGGATGAGATCGAGTTCAGATCTGCGGCGCATGCGCAGCAGCAGGTCGCAGTCCGCGCGCAGCAGCAGCTGCACGAAGCGCCAGTTTTTCATCAGGAAGGGAAATCGGTCGCGCAGCGCGCCGAATCGCGCCGCCGTGCGGGGGATCTCTTCGTTTTCGGCCGGGTCGCCGACCCAGTTCTGCTCCAGCGCAAGGATGGCGTCGGCGATCGCGTCCGCATCCGCGCCGTAAAAGAACAGCCGCGAGTAGTCGAGCAGGATCTCTCGCACAGGCCGCGCGCCGAAATAATCGAGATCGGACCAGAGCATTTTATTCACGTCATCCGTGATCCCTTCGGAATAACTGACCGAGCCGCAGACATAGGGCGCGGTCTCCGCGTGCAGGCGCGCGTATTCGAGCGGCCGGGGATTCGTGCATTCGCGGCCGAGCCCGGCGCTGAGCGCGAAATGCCAGTCGTCTTTCTCATAATGCACCGGGTATTCGCAGCGCACGTTATGCGTGATATCGGGATAAAACCGGATCGGATAGGCCGCCGGCACCTTTTCCCGCAGCTCCGGCAGGGGATAGGCGTGGTTCGGGCCCATGACGACGCCGTCGATCTCCTGCGGCATGGCGCGGATCGCCGCGATGAAGTCGCCGCCCCATGCGGGCTGATGATGCGGCTGCTGCGCGGAGAGCCAGAGCTTTGCCTGCGGATGCCGCGCTTTCAGAACGGCGCTGATCGCTTTGCAGCGGCGCATCAGCGCGTCGACCGGCAGATCGCCCGGATCGCTGCCGGGGATCATCACAGCGTCCAGGCGCTGCAGCCGCGCATAAAGCGCCGCGTGCCGCTTGGCCGCGGCCAAGTCGCTTTCCTCCGTCACATTCGGATACCACAGCGACAGATCGAGATCCAGCGCCGCCAGATCCCTGTCGGTTTCCACCAAAAAGTCTTCTT
>JAFWCS010000018.1 GCA_017534365.1 Clostridia bacterium
CGCCACCTTGCCAAGGTGGAGGTAGCGAGTTCGAGCCTCGTCATCCGCTCCATTTTTTTATATAAGGTGCCATAGCCAAGTGGTAAGGCAGAAGTCTGCAAAACTTCTATGCCCCAGTTCAAATCTGGGTGGCACCTCCAGAAAAAGCATCCTTCGGGATGCTTTTTTCAATGATGTTTGCCCTTCCGGGCAAATGATATGTGCCAGCGGGTACTTAGGGCAAAGATCCCTTTACAATCATATATTTATATGTTAAAATATCATATAACTATTTTGACTGGAACAGGGGAGATCAAATGAAACCTTTCAGCGCGTATTTGCAGGGCTTGAAAAATAACCGGCTTGCGACCATCCGATCCGCCAGAAAGCTTGACGACAATCTCTATCTTCTGGATTACCGCAGCAATTATCATCTGCCCGAACTGATGGAAAGAGGGGTCTCCTCCATCGGTGAATTGATGGCGTTTGCCGCCGATGCGCTGACGTTCGGCTTCCGGCTGTTCAAGCCCGGCACGGATGAGGGGGCGGGATGCACAACTTTTGACGCTTTCACGCCCGAAGGAAAGCATCTGCTTGCGAGAAACTTTGATTTCAAAACCGCACCCTGCTTTGTTGTGTGGACGCATCCCGACAACGGATATGCCTCCGTTTCGGTCGTTGACAATAACTTTATGGCTTACGGCACGTCGCTGCGTTTTCACCGTTTCAATTCTTACAGGGCCCTGCTGGCGCCATATTGCTGTGTGGACGGCATGAATGAAAAAGGGCTTGCGATTGCCGTTCTTCAGCTTCGGGCGAAGGCGACAAATCAGAAAGACCCCTGCAAAAAAGATATCACGACCACCGCGATGATCCGCGCCGTGCTTGACACCTGCGCAAACATTGACGAAGCGGTTGCCCTGATCAAGAAATATAATATGCACGATTCCCTCTGGACAAATTATCATTATCAGATCGTTGACGCAAGCGGCAGAAGCACGGTCGTCGAATACATCGACAATGTGCTGCACGTTTATGAGCGCGGCAGCGCCGCCTGCTCTGTTGAGGGGTCGGTTTATGAGGACGACGGCCTTCAGCAGCAGTATGCCGCGAATTTCAGCCTGACGAAAGAGATCGGCGCCTATCAGATCGAGCAGCACGGCGCGGATCGCGCCGAAGCGGTCAAAAGCGTCCTGCGGGCAAAAGACGGCGTGATGACCGAGCTTGACGCGATGGCGCTGCTTTCACACGTGAAGCTGGATTATAAGCATACGAAGTATCCGTGGAACGTGGTCGCCTTATGGAGCGCAGTCTACAACACGGGCGACGGAACAATGAAAATTGCCGCCAACAAAGACTACAGGAAGATCTATACGTTCAGTATCAGCACGCCCTGCAAGGTCCTGGATCGGGAATCCATTGACCATTCCCCTTATCCCGATGTGAAATGGTCTCACTGATCGGCAAATCGGGCGATAAAGCTCAAAGAAGCGGCTGAAAGTCCTTTCATATCAAGGCTTTCATGTTTTA
>JAFWCS010000001.1 GCA_017534365.1 Clostridia bacterium
TACGATGAGATGGACGGAGATTTCAAACGATATCTTGCCTTGTTTATTCCGCCGAATGAGCTGATTTGCCGAACTGAAGCCGAGCTTCCGTCCTGGGGATATGCGTTGAATACATGGAACATAGCCCTTTGGGCTCTGCTGAAAACGGACAATTACAAGGATTGCGTACTAAAGGCAGTTAACGTCGGAGGTGATACCGATACGAACGCGGCTGTTGCCGGTGCGATGGCAGGTGTAATATACGGCAAAGAATCTATTCCGGAAGAATGGATCTCATGTTTGCAAAATAAATCGCTGATTGACGAGATATGTGAGAATTTCAACTCACATTTTTTCAAAAGACAGATCAAGGAAATAGATCAGTTCGATGGAGATTTCGCATTTCTTCGATTGAAAACGTCTGCAAGGATAGAAATTGACGGCAGAGCGTTTCTGAATGCGGCTTCGGCGTATTATGCGCTTTCTGTTTCCGAAGAACATCGCGACAAATTTATAAACGTTGACGCTCATTCCGCGCGTAAACTGTTCAAGAATTTGCCGCATCTTGAAACGGACGACGCTCTTATAATCAAAAGACTATCAACTGTCCTAACGGCGCTATATGAACAAAATCAAGTTTTGCAAGATAAATTGATTTCTACAGGTAATCTGCCGATCACATATGATACAACGGGCGGTCACGATAATACTCTCGGTCATTGCAGGTGCAGGGAATGCCGTGGCAAAGATCATAAAAACCTTTACGGTAAGGCGCTTATGCAGGTGCGAGCTCAAATGAGCGGCGTGCAGACCTTGATTGGTGTGTGAACTGTTATGTATTATAATGAATTACTTGCCGCGGCGTACGTTCGCGGCTCGATCGGAACGTCGAACGGTATTCCGGAGCTCTTTTCTGCTCCGCTTGAAGAAATGAGTGACGAACAAATGCATTCAGCCGTGGAATTGGGCAAAAAAGCAGGGCTGAAAATGTATTATTTTAAGGAAAAAGACGATTTGCCCCGTGTGAAAATGACGCTCGGATTTTTGAGATCGATCTGCCCCGAAAGCCTGCTTGACGTCGGCAGCGGAAGAGGCGTTTTCCTGTTCCCCTCTCTGCGCGATTTTCCGGATGTCCCCGTCACTGCGCTTGATATACTCCCGCATAGGGTCTCTTTTTTGCAGGCAATCCATAACGGCGGTATAGACAGATTGACTGTGTTGAATGATAATATCTGTTCTTGCAACGCGCACGACAACAGTTTTGACGTTGTGACTATGCTGGAAGTTTTGGAGCATATTCCCGACGCCGAAAAAGCAATCGCCAATGCGGTCAGGATCGCCAAACGCTTCATCGTTGTTTCCGTTCCGTCCAAGCCTGACGACAATCCGGAGCACATACACTTGTTTACAAAGGATAAGCTGACGGATATGTTTAAAAATGCAGGGGCCCAAAAACTGCATTTTGGCGGTGTAAACGGACACTTGTTTATGACCGCAGCAAAGGATTGAATGTTATGATACCTAAAATTATAAAATACCCTCGCACGCCTCATATTGAAGGCTCGCGTCTTCAGCCTGGCGATGA
>JAFWCS010000205.1 GCA_017534365.1 Clostridia bacterium
GCGCTTGAGGGCGACGCCCCGACCGGGCCGTTCACCTTCGCCGGCAAGGTCGCAGCGCCCGCGGACTTCTGGGCGATCGACGGCACCGTGCTCTCGCTGGACGGGCGGCTGTATTTCATCTGGTCCGGCTGGGAAGGGGAAACGGATACGGGGCAGAATCTGTATATCGCCCCGATGGACAGCCCGACGCGTATCAGCGGCGATCGCGTGCGGATCTCCGCGCCGGAATACAAATGGGAAACGCAGGGGCATCCGATCAACGAAGGGCCGCAGGTCCTGCAGGATGACCGCGGGACGTATCTGCTCTATTCCGCCTCCGGCAGCTGGACCGACGATTACTGCATCGGGATGCTCGCGCTCAGCGGCAGCGATCCGCTGGATCCGGCGAGCTGGGTGAAATGCCCGCGCCCCGTGCTGTCCAAACAGGACGGCGCCTTCGGCCCCGGCCACTGCAGCTTTCTGCGCGCCGCGAACGGGCAGGAGTATATTATTTATCACGCCAATCTTGAAAGCGGCACGGGCTGGAACGGGCGCACGGTCCGGGTGCAGCCGTTTTGCCGCGTTTTCGGAGTGCCGGTTTTCGGCAAGCCGCTGCCCCCGGGCAGCGAGGTCCTGCTGCTGCAGTAGGGAGGGCAGAAGATGAAACGAACCTTTTCCAGCATCCGCGTGATCGCGCTCGGCTACGCCGCGGTGGTCCTGATCGGCACGGCGCTGCTCGCGCTGCCGGTTGCCTCCGTGCAGCAGGGGAGCGCCGGGATCCCGGACGCGCTGTTCACGGCGGTCTCCGCCTCCTGCGTGACGGGGCTGGTCGTGCGCAACACCGCCACAGACTGGACCGCCTTCGGGCAGACGGTGATTCTGGTGCTCATTCAGATCGGCGGCCTCGGTTTCATGACGATCGCCACCGGCTTCTCGATGCTGCTGCGCCGCCGGCTCGGCCTGCGGGAGCGGCAGATCATGCAGGAGAGCATCAACGTGGACAACATCGGCAAGATCGCCTCCTTAACGAAAATGATCCTGCGCGGAACGGCGCTTTGCGAGGGCGTCGGCGCGCTGCTGCTTGCGCTGCGCTTCGTGCCGCGCTTCGGCCTGCGGCACGGCCTCTGGCTTTCCGTTTTTCACAGTATTTCTGCCTTTTGCAACGCCGGCTTCGATCTGCTAGGATCGCAGACGCCCTACTGCTCGTTTGTCGATTACGCAGATGACGCGCTGGTTACGCTCACGCTCTGCGCGCTGATCATCGTGGGCGGTCTCGGCTTTATCGTCTGGGAGGATTTGATGCGCCACCGCCTGCGCTTCGCGCGCTACAGCCTGCACACCAAGCTGGTGCTGTCGGTTTCCGCGCTTCTGACCTTCGGCTGCGCGCTGCTGTTTCTGCTCTTTGAGCGCAACGCAACGAACGGCGACGCCGGCATGAAGCAGGCCCTGCTTGCCTCGCAGTTTGACTCGGTCACCGCGCACACGGCGGGCTTCAACACGGTGGACACCGCGTCGCTTTCCAATGCCGGGAAGTTTCTGACGATCCTGCTCATGTATGTCGGCGGTTCCCCCGGCTCCACCGCCGGCGGCATCAAGACCACGACGGTGGCCGTGATCGCCATTTCCACCTTCAACGGCATCCGGCGCCGCGAATTCAAAGGCATCTTTGGGCGCAGGTTCGAGTCGGATGCACTGAGCAAGGCGATTTCCGTGGCGTTCACCAATCTGGCCCTCGCCATGCTCGGGGTGCTCGCGATCTTTGCGCTGCAGCCCGCGCTGCATTTCAGTGACGTCGTGTTTGAAGTGATGTCCGCCATCGGCACGGTCGGCATGTCGACCGGCGTCACGCGCGACCTTCTGCCCGCCTCCCGCCTGATCATCGTGTTCCTGATGTTCTGCGGCCGGGTCGGCAGCGTTTCCTTCGCGCTGGCGCTGCTGGAAAAACGCGCGTCGCCGGCGATCATGAACCCGCGCGAAAAAATCACGTTAGGTTAGGAGAAATGATATGAAATCCTATTTGCTGATCGGTATGGGCCTGTTTGGCCACCATCTCTGCCACTTTCTCGCGAAATCAGACTGCGAGATCATGGTCGTTGACCGGAATGAAAAAAACATTGAGGATCTGCTGCCCTACGTGGTCAGCGCGAAGATCGGCGACTGCACGGATATCGAAGTGCTCAAAACGCTGGGCGTGCCGTCCTTCGACGTCTGCTTCGTGTGCATCGGCGAGAATTTTCAGAACAGTCTGGAGATCACGAGCCTGCTCAAGGAATGCGGCGCCAAGCGCGTCGTGAGCAAGGCCGAGCGCGATATTCAGGAAAAATTCCTCCTGCGCAACGGCGCGGACGCCGTGATCTATCCCGAACGCGACAGCGCCCGGCGCTGCGCGGTCAGCGAAAGCAGCGAGCATATTTTTGATTATATCGAGCTGGGGAAGGATTGCTCCATCTTTGAGATCGACATGCTCGATCGCTGGGTCGGCAAGACGGTCAAGGAACTGAACTTCCGCGTCAAGTATAATCTTGCCGTGCTGGCCACGAAATCGGGCGAAGACGTCAAGCCCGTGATCACCGGCGAGCGGCGGTTTGAGGCGGGCGAGCATCTGCTGGTCCTCGGGCGGATCGAGGACGTGCGCCGCCTGCTCTGAGTGCGGACGGCTTGACAAAGGCCGCGCGATTCTATATAATGAATCTGTAATCAATGCGGGCGTATGCCCGAAATAATGGAGGTAGATCAATATGGTATTGGCAGCAGTCGGCAAAAACGGCACGGGCAAGGATTTCTTCCTGGAATATGTGGCAAAGACCTACGGCTTCCCGATGATCTCCATTGGCGACGTCGTGCGCGAGCTTGCCGCGAAGGACGGCCTGGAGCTGACCCGCGACAATCTGCATGCAACGTCCAAAAAATATATGACCGCCAACGGGCAGACCTTTTTCCCCGAGCTGATCGTGCAGAAGATCAAGGAATCCGACACGCCGAATTATCTCGTTTCCGGCATTCGTCCGCCTTCGGACATCGCGGTGTTCAAAGAGGCGTTCGGCGACAAATTCGTGCTGGTTGACGTCGTGATCAGCGACGATGAGGTCCGCTATCAGCGCATGCTCGCCCGCGGCTCCGAGCGCGACGGCAAGAGCGTCGAGAAGCTGCGCGAGAACGATATCCACGAGGAGGAGATCTTCCACACGAGCGAGAGCGAGAAGATGGCGGATTATATCCTCAGGAACGACGGCTCGATCGATGATTTCTATGCCGCCGTGCGCGATTTCTATGACAACTATCTGAAAGCAAAGCTGGATTGACCGCGCGCTGGGACTGTCGCATTGAGCGAAAAACGTCAAAGCAAACAATAAAAAGGTGCTTGCATCCCATACGATCAGGGGTTGCAAGCACTGCTTTTTTCTGTTTGAGAACGAAGTTGGAAGGCCTTTATGCTTTGACTCGACGTTTTTTCTCCCTCGGCGTACTTTTTGTACAGCCTTCGGTCGAAGAAAACGCCGTTTTCATCTAAATGCAACAGCCCCTTTTGTAATCATTTGTAATCGAATATTCATATCCTGTTTATTGACTTTTTTCATGGTTTTCGCTATGATGCAGGTGAAAGGCAGCGCCGCGGCGCCGCCGAAACGGAGGTGCGTCTGATGAAAAAAATCCTGCCGATTCTGATGGCGGTTCTTCTGCTTTTCCTTGCAGCCTGCGGTGTCAGCGGCGACGGCGTGACGACCGCCGCTCCGGATGTGTCCGGCGTGACGACCGGGACGCCGGCGAGCGAAACGGCTGCGTCAACGACTGAAGCCGCGCCCGTGCAATGGAAGGCATCGGATTCCCCGGCGCTGCCCGTCGATCTGATCGGCTGCACGGTTGCCCGCGCGGATGAGCTCCTGGGCCAATCCGGCAGCGGTCTGCCCTGCGCCGACGGCGGCTGGCTGCGCGACTGGTCGGACGCCATGGGCAAGGTGGAGTTTTCCACGCATGAGGAAGAGGAAACGGACGGCTCGCTCATTCAGACGCTCTATTGCGCCGAACCCGACCGGACCGTTGCGCCGGGGCTGAAAACCGGCCTGCTTTATGAAGACTACAAAGAAGCGTTTCCCGGGCTGACGGACTGCGCCTATGATCCGGGCTGCGGCTACTTTATATGCGGCTTTGAGGCGACGACCGGCGGCGATCCGCTGCATGTGCAGCTCTGCTTCTTCACGCCGGACGAGGTCTGCACCGGGATCATCATCTCAACGCGCGAACTCGGCGCCGGGATGCCTGCGGTCGCGCAGGATGAGCGCGACAAATACCCCGTCTTTCAGCTGAACCGCTCCTTTGCGCAGGCGCTCGCGCAGTTCGGCGCCTACGTGCCGGAGATCGGCGACGATTATGATACGCCCCAGGCGAAAGCGCTCGTGCTTGCGGATGACGTTGAAACGCCCGCCAAGGCTGCGCCCGGCGAAGCCGCCCACGTGAAGCTGCTGTATTTTTATACTGACGAGCTCCCGATCCTGCCCGGGATTTTCTGCGGCATGGACGCCATGACGATCGGCGCCCTGATCGGCGATCATCTGCCGGAGGACAGCGTGCTGAAAAACGGCACGATGGCCGAGATCCGCGCGGAGATGGAAGAATACGATTCCATCTACTGCGGCACCTATCGGATCGGCGCGATGAATGCGGAGTGCCACGCGACCTTCGATGCGGACGGCGCGCTTGCATCCTGGGGGTTCCTGGTAAAAGCCCTTTACTGACAATTGAAAGCAACTTGAAGCCGGAGGTGTGAAAGAATGAAAAAACTGATCCCGATCCTGCTGGTGTTTGCCCTGCTGTTCCTTGCTGCCTGCGGCGGCAAAGGCGGCGACACGACCACGACCGCC
>JAFWCS010000206.1 GCA_017534365.1 Clostridia bacterium
CCGCCGCGTCGGCGATTTTGCTCGTGCCATGGCTGAGGAAGGCGCTGCGGATATCCTCGCGCGCGATGCCGCAGCCGTTGTCCGTGACGCGGATATAGGAAACGCCGCCGTTTTTGATCTCCGCCGTCACGGAGGAAGCCCCGGCGTCGATCGCGTTTTCAAGCAGCTCTTTCACGACCGAAGCCGGCCGCTCCACCACCTCGCCGGCGGCGATCAGCTCCGCGATCTGTTTGGGCAAAACCCGGATCTTCGGCATACGGTCACCTCATTTCAATCAAAAACTGTCAGGATTCTTTTGCTTGTTTCACAAGCTCATACAGAATGCCGAGCGCTTCGATGGGCGTGAGCGTATTGACGTCCAGCCCCTTGAGCCGCTCGACGATTTCAGCGGCATTCGACGCGCCGAAGGATAGCTGATCCTCCTGCGAAACCTGCGCTGCGGGGCGCGCGGCCGGCGCTGAATCCGCCGCTTCCAGCTCGCGCAGCACGATCTTGGCACGCTCAACGACGCTTTTCGGCACGCCGGCCAGCTTCGCGACCTCAATGCCGTAGCTGCCGTCGGCGCAGCCGGGAACGATCCTGCGCAGGAACGTGATATCATCCCCGCGTTTTTTGACGGCAATGTTATAATTCTTCACGCCGGGCACCGACGCCTCGAGCGCGGTCAATTCATGATAGTGCGTCGCGAACAGCGTCTTTGCGCCGAGCTTCTTTGCGTCAGCGGCGTATTCGAGGACGGCGCGGGCGATGCTCATGCCGTCATAGGTCGAGGTGCCGCGCCCGATCTCGTCAAAAATGATCAGACTCTTCTGCGTCGCGCTGCGCAGGATTTCGGCCACTTCGTTCATTTCCACCATGAAGGTCGAAGCGCCGGCAGCCAGATCGTCAGAGGCGCCGATGCGGGTGAAGATCCCTTCCACGACGCACAGATCCGCGGAAGCGGCGGGCACGAACGAGCCGGCCTGCGCCATGAGGGCGATCAGCGCGACCTGACGCATATAGGTGGATTTGCCGGCCATATTCGGGCCGGTGATGATCGCGCAGCGGCTCTCGCCGCAGTCGAGCAGCGTATCGTTCGGCACAAAGGGCGAATCCAGCATACGCTCCACGACGGGATGCCGGCCGTCCCGGATCCCCATCCGGTCGCCGGGCTGCATCATCGGGCAGCAATAATGATTCTCGACGGCAACGGCGGCAAATGAGGTCAGCACGTCTGCGGCAGCGACTGCCGCGGCGGTCTGCTGGATCTCACGCAGATGCTCCGCCGCTTTTTTGCGCACGGAATCGAAGATCTCATACTCCAGACGGACGATGCGCTCCTGCGCGCCGAGCACCTTGGATTCGAGCTCTTTCAGCTCCTGCGTGATAAAGCGTTCACAGTTTGTGAGCGTTTGCTTGCGGATGTAATCCTCGGGCACCATTTCTTTATAAGCATTGGAGACTTCAATATAGTACCCGAACACACGGTTGTAACCGATTTTCAGCTTTTTGATGCCGGTGCGTTCCTGCTCCCGCTGCTGAATATCGGCAAGAAACCCCTTGCCGTTATCGACAATGGCATGCAGCTCGTCCAGCTCCTGATGGAACCCGGACCGGATCATGCCGCCCTCCCGCACGGAGAACGGCGGATCCTCCACGATCGCGGATTCGATCAGCGTAGATAACGATTCCAGCGGAGAGATCGCGGCGCCGGTTTCCTGCAGCAGCCCGCTGCGGCATGCGGTCAGCAGCGTCTGGATCTGCGGAAGGCGCAGCAGCGTCGCGGAAAGCGCTTTCAGCTCGCGGGCGTTGGCCGTGCCGTAAGCGATGCGCGTGATCAGCCGCTCCAGGTCCTGGCAGCCGGTCATCGCCTGCGCAAGATCCTCCCGCAGCGCCGGCGTTTCGACCAGCTCTGAAACGGCGTTGTGCCGCTTTGTGATGGCAGGGATCTGCAAGAGCGGGCGTTCCAGCCAGGCGCGCAGCAGGCGCTTGCCCATGCTCGTCTTGGTTTTATCAAGCACCCAGAGCAGAGAACCGCGTTTTTCGCGGCTGCGCATGGTTTCAAGGATCTCCAGATTGCGCAGCGTCGAAACGTCCAGACGCATGAAGCTGTTGACGCCGTAGACCTCGACGGAGCGCACGTTTTCCAGCTCCGATTTCTGCACGCTTTTGAGATAAGTCATTGCCGCGCCCAAAGCGGAGACTGCTGCGGGCAGCGTATCCAGCGCAAGATCCGCGAGTGAGGCGGCGCTGAAATGCGTGAGCACCAGCTCGACGGCGGCGTCATAATCAAACTGCGCGTCGTCCGGCAGATCGCAGGAGGCGTGGAGACGGTTTTTGATAAAATCCGTCACCTGCCCGAGCCTGAGCGCGTCGGCATTCAGAATGATCTCGGTCGGCTGGAAGCGGCCGAGCTCGTTGATCAGCTTCGTCTGCGCTTCCTTTTGCGTGAACTGCGTCACGGAAACCGCGCCGGTCGAAATATCGGCAAAGCAGAGACCGACGGCCTCCGGCGCAGAACAGATGCAGGCCAGGAAGTTATTCTTGCTTTCATCAAGCATGCTGCTTTCGATCACCGTGCCGGGAGTCAGCACGCGCGTAACATCGCGCTTGACGAGCCCCTTTGCCAGCGCGGGATCCTCCAGCTGCTCGCAGATCGCAACTTTATAGCCTTTGGCGACCAGCCGGGCGATATAGGAATCCGCGCTGTGGAACGGCACGCCGCACATCGGCGCGCGCTCCTCCTGCCCGCAGTCCCTGCCCGTGAGCACAAGCTCCAGCTCCCTGGAGACGAGCTTGGCGTCGTCAAAGAACATCTCATAGAAATCACCCAGACGAAACATCAGGATCGTATCGGGATATTGCTCCTTGACCTGAAAATACTGTTTCATCATCGGGGTCAGCTCTGCCATGACCGTACCTTGCCTTTCAGAAGAATCTCAGCGGGATCAGCCGCAGCCGCCGCAGCTGCCGCAGTTGCCGGAGCATCCGCTCGGCTCCGGCGCA
>JAFWCS010000207.1 GCA_017534365.1 Clostridia bacterium
TTCCCAATGACGACGACTGGCTGAAAATCCAATTTCAGTTTTTGATCAATGAGATGCCGGTCACAGACACGTCCAAGAAGGTCCGCGCGGTTGTCAGACGGCGGCAGCAGGATGGCAAATGGATCTGCGCCGCGCCCTACGGCTACATCATCAACAACCGTCAGCAATTTGAGGTCGTGCCGACGGAAGCAGAGATCGTGCGCACGATTTTCCGGCTCTATCGGGAGGGCTGGGGTTACAAGAAAATCGCCAACCACCTGACCGACGAGGGAATCCCGACGCCGCGCATGAGCGAAAAGCAGCGCAAGGAAGCGGAGGGCCTGGATTATAAGCGGGAAGCCAAACCGATCTGGTCGATCGCGACGGTCAGCGGCATCCTGCAGAACGATTTTTATATCGGCACAATGCGCGCCGGCAAATATACCCGGCAAAAAATCAACGGCAAGGATATTCCCCGGGACGAGAGTGAACAGATCGTCATTGAAAACCATCATCAGGCGATCATCAGCTATCGGGAATTTGCCACCGTCAAAGCGCAGATGGAGAGCCGTTCCTCCGCGCATTACCGGGGACAAAAGAAATATGATAACGTCTACTCCGGATTTTTGGTGTGCGGCGACTGCGGCAGCCCGATGTTTTCCATGTCGCGTCCGGAGCTGAAAGACGCCTATCGCTGCGGGCTCTATCACCGCAGAGGCACGAAGGCATGCACCAGCCATTATATTCAGGTCGCCAAACTGGACGCGCTTCTGAAATCCTATATTCAAAAGGTGACGGAAACCTCCGCTGACATGCTGGAGCAGCTCAATTCGGGCCTTGCGCAGGAGGACGCCGACCTGCAGGAAGCGGACCGGAGCGAAGACAATCTCGCGCAGGTGCTGGAGGATCTGCAGGAAGAACTGAAAGCGACCAAGCGGCAGCGGATTCGGGATATCACGAAGCATCCGGAACGCGAGGCGATGCTGGAAGAACTCTATGACGAGATGGAAGAAGATCTTGCAAAACGGATCACCGGCATTCAGAATCAGATCGAGCTGACCACGGATCGCAAGAATACGATCATTCGCGTCAATCGCGCGGCGAAGCTGGCGATGGAAGTGTTTGACGAGATCCTCAGAAAAGACAAGCTGGATCGGGAAGACCTGCACCTGATCATTGAAAAAATCAAGGTGTATGAAGACCGCCTTGATATCCAGCTCAAGCCCGATATCGACAGCTTGCTGCGCTGTGGCACATTACCTGCGGAACAGGAGGACGCCGTAAATTTTAAGCAAGGCATGAAAAATATCGAAGACGTCACGATCGTTCAGCGCGCGGAGAAGCGCCCGGACAAGGTTTTTCATGTCAATGTCATCAGTGACGGTGACCCGCTGGAGATTTACACGGATGCGGACGGAGAAGTGATTTTTAAGAAGTATTCGCCGATCGGGGAGCTGTCGGCGTTTACGGAGCAATATGCCGACGTGCTTTTCCGCGGGACGGGACTGCCCGTTGTGATGACGGATCGCGACCAGGCGGTCGCCTGCGCGGGCGTGCCGAAAAAAGAGGTGCTGGACCGACGCGTCAGCGCGGCGCTCGAGCAGCTCATGGAGCAGCGCGCGCAGTATATCTGCCGGCAGGACAGCGAGCGCATGCGCCCGATCGACGGCATGGAACGCGAGGCGGCCGCGGCGTTCCCGATCGTCGGCAGCGGGGACGTTTCCGGCGCCGTCGTTCTGCTGCTGCAGGAAAACGGCGCCTGTCCGACGCAGACGGAGATCAAGCTTGCGCAGATCGCCGCTTCCTTTCTGGGCAAGCAGACAGAGGGCTGAGCCTTGGGGGGGAACGCAATGAAAACAAAAAGAAAGTATCCGAATCTGTATCTGGCAGCCGGTCTTTGCCTGCTGGCCATGGCGGTCGGCGCGGCGGTGGACGCAACGACAAGCCGCGCGCAAAAGACCGGGGAAGAAGCGGCGACGTTTACCCGCGTGACCGCAAGCTGGACGGCGCAGCCCACGGACGCGGCTGCAGCGCCCGCAACGGACGTCCACGACCCGCGGCAGACTGCGGCGGCAGTGACCGTTGCGCCGAACAAGCCCTATTCCGGCGACTTTCGCCTGCCGATGGGCAGCGATATTCACAAGCCCTTCAGCGGCGGCGAGCCGGTTTATTCGGAAACGATGGGGGACTGGCGGGCGCACAACGGCACGGATTTTGCGGGCAGCGTGGGCAACGACGTGCATGCGGCGGCCGACGGCAAGGTGCTGCGGGTGTATGACGACAGCTTCTGGGGCACGGTGATGGAGATCGACCATGGCAACGGTCTGACGCTGCGCTACTGCGGCCTGCAGAGCGGCAGCTGCCTGCCGGAAGGCGCCATGGTGGAAAAGGGCGCGCGGATCGCCGCGCTTGGCCATATCCCGCTCGAAATGGAAACGGATCACCTGCATCTGGAGGCGCTGATCGACGGCGAATTGGTCGATCCCATGGCGGCGCTGAACAAGGCGAATACGGCGGAATAAAAAAGGGGAGCCTGCCCGGTTCGGGGCAAGCTCCCTGCTGCTTTTTCATTTTATCTGCTTCGGATCAGCCGCATGACGAA
>JAFWCS010000208.1 GCA_017534365.1 Clostridia bacterium
GTGGGCAGCGGCGTTTTTTCCCTTTTTTGCGAGATGAATTCATTCTCCATGGCAAAATGATTCTCACGGATCGTGATCTCGTTGTTGGGATTGTTTTCTCCCGTTGACCACCTGCGGGGCGTAAACGACAGCGTCAGAAACAGGCTGACAAGCACGGCGATGATTCTTTTGAACATGTAGGCTCTCTCCTTCTTGCTGTATCAATCGTAAACGGCCAGACCGCGTCAGATCGTTCTGAGCAGTCCGAGGATCTGCGTAAAGAAGTTGAAGACCCATTTGAAAACTGCCATGATGTCCGCGCAGAAGCTTTCCGTGTTTCTTCCGATAAAATCCGTGGCGCTCGGATAATCAAACCGGACGGGAAGGCTTGTGTTGAGCCCGGCCTCGGGAACGAGCTGCGCCAGATTCTTCGTCAGGTCTCTTCGGATCGCCGGATCGGGCGCGTGGCAGACCGTGCACCTGCCGTTTTCATCGTAGTGATGCGGGATCGTGCAGCTGTTGGCTCTGTAATAGCGCGGCGCGCGCACCAGCGTCCAGAGGATCTGCTTTGCGCCCTCCTCGAGCGTGGCGCGGCTGATCTCTCCGCTGTCGATGGCGGCATAGATCAGGTTGATATCGCAGTGGTCATAGGGCGTATGGACGTTATTGGAGGCGTTGATTTCTCTGACCTGATTCTTGCAGTTGCCCCAGTCGGTGGTGATGAAGCCCTCGTAGCCCCATTCTCCGCGCACGATGCCGCGCAGCAGTTCGGCGTTTTCGGAAGTCGGCAGCCCGTTCATCACGTTGTAGGAGGTCATGATGCCCTCGGCGTGGCCGTCCCGGATCCCCATTTCAAACGGCTTGAGGTAGAGCTCGCGCAGCGCGCGCTCGGAGACCTGCGAATCGCTCCAGATCTTGCCCGCTTCCTTTTCGTTGCAGATCATGTGCTTGATGCAGACCGGGATGCCGTTGCGCTGCACGGCTTTGATGACGATCGTCGCCATCCGGCCGGTGGCGTAGGGATCCTCGGAATAGTATTCCAGATTTCTGCCGGCGAGCGGGTTGCGGCGCAGATTGACGGGCGGGCCGAGCCACATGCCCACGTTGTTTTTATAAAGCTCCGCCCCCAGCAGCAGGCCGAAGGCCTCGATCAGCGCGTCGTTCCACGTGCAGGTCAGGATGGCGGTGCAGGGATAGGCGGTGCCCATAAAGCACAGACCCATGCCGCCGTCGCCCTGGGAGAAACGGTTGAGGCCGTACTTCACGCAGAGCGCGTCGCTGCAGCCCACCTGATTCTGCTCGTAGGAGACGAAGAACGTCGCCAGCTCCCTGTCGCTCCACTGGGCAAGATACTCGTCCATGGTCATCGTGCCGAAGACGACCTCGGACAGGCGGTGCCCGACGAGGGCGCCGCTCTCTGCCACGTTGGCCTTCGGCGTTTCCGTGCGGACGTAATTCTGCGCCTGTTCACGAACGGGCAGCGTCTCATAGCTGCCGTCGGCCAGCAGGCGTTTTTCAAGATTGGTGGGGCAAAGCGAGGACAGGCGCTGCGTAACGGTCAGCGCCTGCATCGTTGCCGTTCCGGCCTCGGTCACGCTGCGCACGGAGGTGCCGATAAGGAACCGGTAGTCGCCCGCCTCCAGCACATAGCAGGATTTGTTGCCGGTCTTGCCCAGATCGTCGAAGGACGCGAGATCCTTCAGCTCCGCCGTCAGCGTCAGCGTCTGGGATTCTCCCGGCGCGAGGGTCTTCGTCTTCCTGTAGTCGCACAGGACCTTTGCCGCTTTGCCGAGGACGCCCTGCGGCGTGGAAACATACATCTGCACGACTTCTTTGCCCGGCACGCTGCCGGTGTTGGTGACGACCGCGTCCACAGAGACCTGCGCGCCGTCAAAGGCAAAGCTGCCGGTCACGATCTCGAAGGACGTATAGGAGAGGCCGAAGCCGTATTCATAATTGACCTTTTCATAAGCGGGGTCGAAGGTCTCAAACCAGCGGTAGCCCAGAAAGATATCCTCGGTATAGGCCTGATGCTGCTGATCCCACCCGGCCGTGGAGGGATAATCCGTCAGATCCTTTGCCCAGGTATCCTGGGTCTTGCCGGAGAGATTCACGCGCCCGAGCAGCA
>JAFWCS010000209.1 GCA_017534365.1 Clostridia bacterium
GCTGGATATCGTGATCAGCGGCCACCTGCTCGTGCAGGTCGGCGAGCATCGCACGGTGCTCGAGCCGGGCGACACAATCTCTTATGACAGCGCAACGCCCCACGGCATGATCGCCGTGGACGGCAAGGACTGCGAATTCTACGCGATCGTCCTCAACCCGACCGGCGAGCCGATCCCCGAGCTGACGCAGACGGAGATCCTGCGCCCGGGCAAGGTGCAGAATGTGGACACCAAGCCCCGCGTGTGGCAGAAATACGTGGAATACGACGTCGATGAAAACGGCACGCCGACCGCGGTGCGCTTCAAGAACACCGACACCTTCAACTACGCCTTCGACGTCATCGACGAGATCTCCTATAAAGACCCCAACAAGCTCGCGATGCTGCACGTCGACAAGGACCACGTCGAGCGCCGCTTCACCTTCACGGACCTGCGCCACGCCTCCTCCCAGTGCGCCAACTACTTCAAGAGCCTGGGCATCAAAAAGGGCGACCGCGTGATGCTCGTGCTCAAGCGGCACTATCAGTTCTGGCTCGCGATCCTCGGTCTGCACAAGCTCGGCGCGATCGCGATCCCGGCTGTGAATCAGCTGCAGGCGCATGATTTCGAATACCGCTTCCGCACTGCGGGCGTGAACGCGATCGTCTGCACGCCGGACGGCTACACCGCCGACGAGGTGGAGATCGCCTGCAAGGGCTTCCCGGAGATCCAGAAGCTGATCGTCAACGGCGAGCGCGCGGGCTGGCGCAGCTTTGACGCGGAATACAAGCTTTTCTCCTCCCACTTTGAGCGCACCGAGGACAGCCCGCAGGGCGACGACCTGATGCTGATGTATTTCACCTCCGGCACCTCGGGCAATCCGAAGATCGCCGCGCATTCCCACAAGCTCGCGCTCGGCCACTTCCAGACCGCAAAATTCTGGCACGGCGTCGATCCCGACGGCCTGCATTTCTCGATTTCCGACACCGGCTGGGCCAAGGCGGCCTGGGGCAAGCTCTATGGCCAGTGGCTGTGCGAAGCGCCGATGTTCGTCTATGACTTCGACCGCTTCCACGCCGACGACATTCTGCCGATGTTTGCCAAGTATCAGATCACGACCTTCTGCGCGCCGCCGACGATGCTGCGCATGATGATCAAGGAGGATATTTCCAAATACGATTTCTCCTCCGTCAAGCGCATGACCACCGCGGGCGAAGCGCTCAATCCCGAGGTCTATCGCCAGTTCGAAAAAGCGACCGGCCTGCAGATCATGGAGGGCTTCGGCCAGACCGAAACCGCCGTCATCATCTGCAACATGATCGGCGCGCCGCACAAGGTCGGCTCCATGGGCAAGCCCTCGCCGATCTACAACATTCACCTGCTGGATGCGGACGGCCACGACGTTCCCGACGGCGAGACGGGCGAGATCGTGATCGACATTTCCAAGGGCCTCCCCTGCGGTCTGGCGCTCTATTATTTCAACGATCCCGAGAGCACGGCGAATACCTGGCGCGACGGCTTCTATCACACGGGTGACACCGCCTGGCGCGATGAGGACGGCTTCTATTGGTACGTCGGCCGCGTGGATGATATGATCAAATCCTCCGGCTACCGCATCGGTCCCTTCGAGATCGAAAGCGTCATCATGGAACTGCCCTACGTGCTCGAATGCGGCGTTTCTCCTGCGCCGGATGAAGTCCGCGGCCAGATCGTCAAGGCCAGCATCGTGCTCACCAAGGGCACGGAACCGACCGAGGAACTCAAAAAGGAGATCCAGGAATACGTCAAGCATCACACCGCGCCCTATAAATACCCCCGCCTGGTCGTTTTCCGCGATTCCCTGCCCAAGACCACCAGCGGCAAAATCATCCGCAAGCAATTATAATTTGCATATTAATCTTTTAAAGGAGATGTCAATATGGAACTGAACATTCAAATCACCAAAACGACGGCCCCGAAAGCCAAACCGACTGACGAAAGCAAGCTCGGCTTCGGCAAGATCTTCACCGATCACATGTTTGTGATGGATTACGCGCCCGAGCAGGGCTGGCATGACGCCCGCATCATCCCCTTCGGTCCGCTGCCGATCCACCCCGCTTCCACCGTGCTGCACTACGGCGCCGAGATCTTTGAGGGTCTGAAGGCGTACCGCACCGTCAACGGCGAAATCAAGATGTTCCGCCCGATGGAGAATATCCGCCGCCTCAACAACAGCGCCGAGCGTCTGTGCCTGCCGCAGATCGACGAGGACTTCTGCCTGAAGATCTTCGACACGCTGGTCGAGCTTGAGAAGGATTGGATCCCCCATCAGGAGGGCACCTCCCTGTATCTGCGTCCCTTCCTCTTCGGCAACGATGAGAATCTGGGCGTCCATGCAGTCCACAAGGCGACCTTCGTGCTCATCTGCTCCCCGGTCGGCGCTTACTATGCCGAGGGCATCAACCCCGTCAAGATCGCGATCGAATCCGAAGACGTGCGCGCCGTGCGCGGCGGCACCGGCTATGCCAAGTGCGGCGGCAACTACGCAGCCAGCCTGCGCGCCGGCGAAAAGGCCGAGCAGAAGGGCTTCACCCAGGTGCTCTGGCTCGACGGCGTGGAGCGCAAATATATCGAAGAGGTCGGCTCGATGAACGTCATGTTCAAGATCGCCGGCGAGATCATCACCCCGAAGCTGACCGGCTCCGTGCTGCCCGGCATCACCCGCAAATCCTGCGTGGAGCTGCTCAAGGAAAAGGGCTATCCCGTCAGCGAGCGTCTGATCTCCGTGGACGAGCTGTTTGACGCAGCGAAGAACGGCACCCTCGAGGAAGCCTGGGGCACCGGCACGGCCGCGGTCGTTTCGCCGATCGGCTGGCTGAGCTACAAGGGCGAGGAATTCACCGTCAACGGCGGCAAGATCGGCGACGTGACGCAGGCGCTCTATGACGAGCTGACCGGCATCCAGTGGGGCAAGCTTGAGGATACGCACAACTGGTGCCACAAGGTATGCTGACACGCCGCATCACCCTTTTTTGCGGCCATTACGGCAGCGGCAAAACGAACCTCGCGGTCAACGCGGCCTTCCTGCTGAAGAAGCAGGGCTTCGACGTTGCGATCGCGGATCTGGATATCGTCAACCCCTACTTCCGCACCAAGGACAGTGAAGCGGAGCTGCGCGCGGCGGGGATCGAAGTGATCAGCCTGCCCTTTGCCAACAGCAGCGTCGATCTGCCCGCTCTGCCGAGCGAAGCTTATTCGCTTGTGCAGAACCGGCAGCGCAAGGCCGTGCTGGACATCGGCGGCGACGACCGGGGCGCCTACGCCCTGGGCCGCTATGTGCCGGCGATTCTGGAAGAAAATGATTTTGACATGCTTTACGTCGTCAATTTCTACCGCCCGCTCACCCGGACGGCGCAGGATGCGCTCGTTGTGATGCGGGAGATCGAGGCCGCCTGCGGCCTCCCCTTCACCGGGATCGTCAACAACTCCAATCTCGGAGAAGAAACCACGCTTGCAGACGTCACGGCCACCGCGCAGGAAGCGGAAGCGCTCTCAGCGCTTTGCACGCTGCCGGTCGTTTTCACCGCCGCGCGCGCTGAAATCGCCGCGCCGGGGATGCTGCCGCTGACGCTGCAAAAGAAATACTATTGAAACAGGAGAACTTGCATATGGCAAAAGTAACCTTTAAAACAGATATCTGCAAGGGCTGCGGACTCTGCGTTTCCGCCTGCCCGAAGCACATTCTGATCATCGCAAAAGACAAGATCAACCGCAAGGGGCATTCCCCCGCAGAGATGACCGATCAAAGCCAGTGCATCGGCTGCGCCTTCTGCGCGACGATGTGCCCGGACTGCGTGATCACGGTGGAAAAGTGAGGTGTTGAAGATGGCAGAAAAAGTTTTGATGAAGGGCAACGAGGCGATCGCCGAGGCTGCCATTCGCGCGGGCTGCCGCCACTATTTCGGCTACCCGATCACCCCGCAGACCGAGCTGGCCGCCTATATGGCCAAGCGCATGCCGAAGATCGGCGGCGTCTTCCTGCAGGCGGAAAGTGAAGTTGCCGCGATCAACATGGTCTACGGCGTTGCCTCCACGGGCAAGCGCGTGATGACCTCCTCCTCCTCGCCGGGCGTGTCCCTCAAGCAGGAGGGCATCTCCTACATCGCAGGCTCCGATCTGCCGGCGCTGATCGTCAACGTCCAGCGCGGCGGCCCGGGCCTTGGCGGCATTCAGCCCTCGCAGTCCGATTATTATCAGGCGACTAAGGGCGGCGGCCACGGCGACTATCACCTGATCGTGCTCACCCCCGCCTCCGTGCAGGAGATGGCCGATCTGACGAGCCTGGCCTTTGACCTGGCCGATAAATACCGCATGCCCTCCATGCTGCTTGCCGACGGCACGATGGGTCAGATGATGGAGCCCGTGATCCTCCCCGAGGAGCACGTCAACCGCATCGACAAGCCCTGGGCCGTCACCGGCACGCAGATGCAGCGCAAGCACAACATCATCAATTCCCTCTATCTCGTGCCCGAAGAGCTCGAGCGCACGAATTTCGAGCGCTATGAGCGCTACGCGCAGATCGAGAAAGAGGAAGTCCGCTATGAGAGCTACATGATGGATGACGCGGAATACTGCCTGGTCGCCTTCGGCATCGCCGCGCGTGTTTCCAAAAACGCAGTCGTGGCCCTGCGCGCAAAGGGCGTCAAGGCCGGTCTGATCCGCCCGATCACGGTCTGGCCCTTCCCGAAGGCGCCGATCGCCGAGGCGGCGAAGCACGTGAAGGCCTTTGTCTCCGTGGAGCTTTCCATGGGGCAGATGATCGACGATATCCGTCTGGCGCAGAATTGCGAGAAGCCCGTCGTGCTCTGCAACCGCGCCGGCGGCATGATTCCCGACCCCGCGCAGATCATTGCCGCGGTCGAGGCGCTGAAAGGAGGCAATGACTGATGGCCATCGTCTTTGAAAAACCGAAAAGCCTGACGGACGCCGAGCTGCATTATTGCCCCGGCTGCACCCACGGCATCATCCACCGTCTGGTCGCGGATGCGATCGACACCCTCGGCGTTGAGGGCCGCACGATCGGCGTTGCTCCGGTCGGCTGCGCCGTCATGGCATATAACTACTTTGCCTGCGACATGGTCGAGGCAGCGCACGGCCGCGCGCCGGCTGTTGCGACCGGTCTCAAGCGTTCTCTGCCGGAGAATATCATCTTCACCTATCAGGGCGACGGCGATCTGGCCTCCATCGGCATGGCGGAGACCGTTCACGCCGCGACCCGCAATGAGAATATCACCGTCATCTTCGTCAACAATGCCATTTACGGCATGACCGGCGGCCAGATGGCGCCCACCTCCCTGCCCGGGCAGGTCACCCAGACCTCGCCCTACGGCCGCGACGTTGCAACGGCGGGCTACCCCGTCAAGATCAGCGAACTGCTCGCCGCGCTGGACGGCCCGGAATTCATTGCCCGCGTGGCGGTCAACAACGTCAAAAACGTGCGCAATGCGAAGAAGACGATCGAGAAGGCCTTCCGCAATCAGATGGAAGGCAAGGGCTTCTCGCTCGTGGAGGTCGTTTCCTCCTGCCCGACGAACTGGGGCATGACGCCGGATCAGGCGCTTGCCTGGATCGACGAGAAGATGATCCCCTACTATCCGCTCGGCGTATATAAAGACAAAAGTGCAGAGGAGGCGACGAAATGACGACCCAGATCCTGTTTGCGGGCTTCGGCGGTCAGGGCATCCTGTTTGCCGGCAAATTTCTCGCCTATAAAGGCCTGATGGAAGAAAAGCAGCTCAGCTGGCTTCCCTCCTACGGCCCCGAAATGCGCGGCGGCACTGCGAACTGCAGCGTCATCATCAGCGACGAGCCGGTCGGCTCTCCGATCGTTTCCGAGCCGGACGTGCTTGTGGCCATGAACCTGCCTTCGCTGGATAAATACGAAGATGCGGTCGTGCCCGGCGGCATGATCCTCGTGGATTCCACGCTGATCGAGCGCAAAGTCAAGCGTGACGACGTCAAGGTGTTCTATATCCCCGCCACCCGACTGGCCGGCGAGCTCGGCACCCCGACGCTGGCGAATATGATCATCACCGGCAAACTGATCCGCGAATGCGACGCGATCTCCTATGATCATCTGGAGGATGCGCTGCACAAGGTCGTTTCCGCGCGGCGCGCGAATCTCTTTGACGCAAACCTGAACGCCATCAATTGCGGCTATCAGTACGAATGATCCTGTTTTCAAGCGGCTCTGTCCCCGCGGCAGAGCCGCTTTTTCCTTTTTTCGCCACACTTTCATAATTCTGTAACTTTTTCGTATGCTGTTCGCATAAACTTTGTGATAAGATCATCGCAGACTCCCTGAAAGGACCGCAACCTGACCTATGAAGCTGAAACTTAAGCGCAAGCTCCGCGCGGAGCTTGCCGCTCTGCGCAAGGAGATCTCCCTGCCGGAATACCTGTTCTGGTGGCTTTGCCGCCTGATCATGATCGCATTTGCGATCCGCGAATGCATCCTCAAGAGCGACACGGACTATTTTCGCCTGCAGATGATCGGCGTCTCGGCGCTGCAGTTCGTGCTGCCGATGCTGCATCTGCTGCCGCGGCGTTATTTCACCCTCGCGCGTCTGAGCTATCACGCGCAGACTGTTGCCGGCATGATGGCGGTGATCCCCTGCGTGCTGGGCAACTGCCTGCAGCTCTATGAGCGCTTCTGGTGGTTTGACTGCTTTGTGCATCTGCTCGCCGGGATCGTGATCGTGCCGATCGGCGTCATGCTGATCAATGCCGCCGCAAACGGAAAAGAACGGCTCTCTCCGCTGGCGGCCTCCGCTGTCGGCTTCGGGCTCTCCTGTTTCCTGTCGCTCGGCTGGGAGTGCTATGAATTCCTGTTCGACTGGTTCACCGGCTGCAACACGCAGAACTGGAACGGCACGCCGGTGGGGCCGCTGATCGACCGGATCCCGACCGATCCGCAGCGTTATCCTCTCTTTGACACCTTGTCCGACATGCTGGCGGGCCTGCTCGGCGCGCTGCTGGCCGCCATTGCCCTGCGGCTTTGGATGGAACACCGTGCCCGCACGCCCCGCAAGCCTACATCATAAAACAATCTGCACCCGGGAGGTATTGTTATGGCATTTTGTACCATTTGCGGCGCTCAGCTTGAGCCCAACGCGAAATTCTGCGTGATCTGCGGCGCTAAGGCCGTGGAGATCCCGACGCAGCCGTCACAACCCGCACAGCCGACCGACCCGGTGCAGCCCGCGCCATCGGTCACAGGCTTCTACAACGCCCAGCCGAATCCGACACAGCCACCGGTCCCCGACGCTGAACAGACGCCGCCGGATGCACAGCAAACACCGCCTCCGCCGCCGCAGCCAAGCTATCAGCCGGTCACGCAGCAGCCCTTCAACACACAGCAGCAAACCGAGCCAACGACTGACGGCTTCGACCCGCAGGATATCCAGCACAACAAGATTATGGCGGCGCTGGCCTATGTCGGCTGGCTGATCCTGATCCCGCTCTTTGCGCGGCGGGAGTCGCCGTTCACGCGCTTCCACTGCAATCAGGGCCTGATCCTCGCGATCGGCTGGCTCGCGGAAACGATCCTGCGCCGCGTGGTTGTCAATCGGCTGGATCTGCCGCTCGGCTTCGTTTTCAGCCTGCTCTCGCTTGCGCTGATCGTCTTTTCCGTCATCGGCATCATCAACGTCGTGCAGGGGGAAGCGAAGGAGCTTCCGCTGATCGGCAAACTGCGCATTCTGAAATAATACGAACTGCAATTCACCGGCAGCGTCCGTTTTTCGGACACTGCCGGTTTTTTTGACTGACGAAAAGCCACGGCAGTGCCGTGGCTTTTCGTCGATCAATAAAGAAACACGCCGCAACCGGATGGGGGTTGCGGCGTGTGAGATTATTTGTGGGTCAACAGTCGATGATCAGCGACTCAGTCCTCGTCTCTCTTCTTCTTCATGAAGAGGAAGGCAGCTGCGGCTGCGCCGGAAATCGCGGTAAAGGCCGCGATGCCTGCAACGGAACCGGTGTCGGGGATCTTGACGTCGACGTCGTCGGAAGCGGGCTTCTCATCGGTATCCCAGGTGGCCTCGAAGCTCAGATCGTTCGCGGGCATCTTCTCGGGAACGTCAGGCGTCCAGCCCTTGAAGGTCGCGCCGTCCTTGGTCGGATCCTTCGGAACGGGGATCTTCGTGCCTTCGAGCACAACGTAGAAGCGATAGAGCTCACCGTCAACGAAGTACTTCACAGTGTGCGTGTGCTTCGCGAGGGAGATGACCAGGATGCCGCCCACAATGGCTGCGCCGGTGATCAGCGCGGTGTTGGTGCCGATGATGCCGGCAATCGCAGCGCCGCTGATGACGGTACCGCCGACGACCACGGCCACGAAGGTGGGATCAACTTCCCACTCAGCCTCGAAGACGAGGTCTTCTGCGGGCATCGTGGCGGGCACTTCGGGATTCCAGCCCTTGAAGCGGAATCCGAACTTCTCGGGCGTTTCGGGCACGGGCACCGGATCGCCTTCCTTGACGGTGTAGGCCTTGTAGGTGTTGCCGTCAACGATGTAGGTCGCGGTGTATTCGCCCGGCTCAGCAGTGATGTAGGTCGCCGTGAAGGTCAGGTCCTCAGCAGGCATGGTAGCGGGAATGGTCTTATCCCAGCCGGCGAAGGTCTTGGAAGGATCCGCAGAGGTCGGATCCGCGGGCTTGGGAACTTCGGAACCGTAAAGAACGTCGGTGTAAGTCTGATAAACCTCGCCCTCGTTGATGTAGGTGACGGTGTACTTATTCGGCGTCCACTTCGCGAAGACGGTGATGTCTTCGGTGCCCATGGTATCGGGCAGCGCGTTGCCATCCTTATCGACCCAGCCTTCGAAGGTGAAGCCTTCCGCAGTCGGCGCAGTCGCCGGGGTGATGGAATCACCTTCAGCATAGGTATCGGTCTGATACGGAGTATCGTCGCCTTCCGCAAGGTAGTAGGTCACGGTGTGCGTCGGAGTCGGATTCGCATCCCACTGCGCAACATAGGTCTTGCCGCCTTCGGGGATGCTGGCGTCAACCGCAGGATCCCAGCCGGCGAAGTTGTAACCGTCCTTGGTCGGATCGGCGGGCGCGGTGATCGGATCACCCGCATAACCGGTCTGCGTCGGATTCATGGTGTCGCCGCCGATGTTACCGCCGTTGAGGTCGAAGGTCACGGTGTAGGTCGGGATCTCCTCCCACTGCGCAACGTAGGTCTTGTCACCTTCGGGGATGCTGGCGTCAACCGCGGGATCCCAGCCGGCGAAGGTGTAACCGTCTCTCGTCGGATCGGCGGGCGCGGTGATCGCGTCACCGGCAGGGCCGGTCTGCGTCGGGTTGTTGGTGTTGCCGTCAATGTTGCCGCCGTTGAGATCGAAGGTCACGGTGTAAGTCGGGACTTCCGTCCACTGCGCAACATAGGTCTTGCCGCCCTCGGGAATCGTCGCGTCAACCGCAGGATCCCAGCCGGCGAAGTTGTAACCGTCCTTGGTCGGATCGGCAGGCGCGGTGATCGGATCACCGGCATAACCGGTCTGCGTCGGATTCGTGGTGTCGCCGCCGATGTTGCCGCCGTTGAGGTCGAAGGTCACGGTGTAGGTCGGGATCTCCTCCCACTGCGCAACATAGGTCTTATCGCCTTCGGGGATGCTGGCGTCAACCGCGGGATCCCAGCCGGTGAAGGTGTAACCGTCTCTCGTCGGATCGGCGGGCGCGGTGATCGCGTCACCGGCATAACCGGTCTGCGTCGGATTCGTAGTGTTGCCGCTGATGTTACCGCCGTTGAGATCGAAGGTCACAGTGTAGGTCGGAATCTCTTCATAGATCGCCTTCAGCGTGACGTCCTTCGCGGGCATGGTGAAGTCGGTCGCGGGATCGCCGTTCTCATCCTCCCAATACTGGAAGGTGTAGCCGGGCTTGTCAGGCGTGGGCAGCTCATCAATGATGATCTGGTCGCCAGGCTTATGGCTCTCGTGCGGGATGTAGGAGCCGTAGTCGGTGTTGAAGTCAATGTTGAACTCTTCTGCTTCGAAGACGCCGGACGCGATCACGTTCTTCGCGGGCATCGTGTAATCGGTGCCGGGATCATAGGTCGCGTTCTCGATCTTCCAGCCTGTGAAGGTGTAGCCCTCGGGAACGGTCACGTCAGCAAGCGTGGCGGGATCGTTCACGTGCAGGCCTTCCTGCATCGCGGGCGTGGTGAAGCCTTCCGGCACGTCGCCGGTCACAACGTAGCTCAGCGAGTAGTTGATGGGAACAAGCGCAGCGTCATAGGTCTGCGGCTCGTCGCCCATGGTCTTGCCGGCGGGGATATCCCAACCCGGGAACTCATAGCCGGCGGGCGGCGTGTAGGTCGGCGGGACGATGGGATCGCCGTATTCGAACGTCTCAGTCGTGTATTCCTCGCCGTCAATATTGAAGGTGACGGTGTTGGTCTTCTTCTCCCACTGCGCGGTGTAGGAAGCATCCTCGGTGATGGTGGCGGGAACTTCTTCGATCTCGCCGGTCGCATCATTCTGCCAGCCCTTGAGGTTGTAGCCTTCTCTGCTGACGGTGGGCGCTTCCAGATCATCGCCGTAGTAGCCGATCACTTCGTTGCTGCCTTCCTCGATTTCGCCTTCGTTTTCGTCGAAGTTAACCGTGAAGGTCTTGAGCTTGAAGTAAGCGTTCAGGATATTGTCTTCACCCTCGACCGCCGTGATGGTCAGCGTGTTGTTCGCGTTGTCGGGATCCGGCTCATTGGTCGGGGAATCATTCAGACCGGCGTAGCTGATCACAACGTCCGCGTCAGAGGCGCCGTCCGTGATCTCGATCGTTTCGCCGTCAACGACCGATCCGGTCACCTGCGTCGGGTCAAGATAGGTGCCGGGCGCTGCGGGATTCTCTAAATATACATTAATAATATAGTCTGCTTCACCGGTCGCGGCGGGCACCCAGGTGGCGTTGAAGGTAACGTCGTGGTTGGGCATCTCTGCCGGCACCGGATCCCAGCCGTTGAAGTCGTAGCCGTCTCTGACGGGATCAGCGGGCGCCTGGATCGTGTCGCCGTAAGCGGTGGGAACGGATTTCAGCGTATCCGCTTCGTCATTGCCGAAGTGGCCGCCGTTGGCGTTGAAGAACGCAGTGTAGGAATCCGTGCTCCACGATGCGGTCACGGTCATGTCCTCTGCGGGGATCTTGTCGAGATCAACGGGATCGCCGTTCTCGTCGACCCAGCCTTCGAACGTATGGCCTTCCCAGACGGGATCATCGGGCATGGTCATCGGATCGTCGGTGTTGCCCGTGATGGGATCGATCGTTGCGGGCGTGCCGTTATAATCCTGTTCGCCGCCGGTCGGGTCGAAGGTAACGGTGTGCTGCTCCGGATCCCACTGTGCAACGTAGGTCGCATCCTCGCCGGGCATCTTCGTCGGCATCTCGTCGTCGATCAGCGCGGGCTCATAGCCTGTGAAGATATAACCATCTCTGACGGGATCATCGGTCGGGGTGCGATCGGTGACATCCGCATCGGTGTAATCGGTGATCGTGATCACGTCGGCGCCGGTGGCGTATGCGCCGCCGTTGGCGTCGAAGGTCAGCGTATGCTGCTCAGCTCTCCACTGCGCGGTAATGGTGGTCACATAGACCTCGCCGTCCGCAGTCTGGATGGTCTCGTCGCCTTCGGGCATCGTGGTCGGGGTGTCCTTATCCCAGCCGACGAAGACGTAACCGTCTCTGGTGGGATCTTCAGGCACTTCGATATCTTCGCCGTACTCGGCGATATAGGAAATGGAGCCGTTGTCGCCGGTGTCATAACCCGTGGGAACGTTTGTGAAGCTGCCGCCGTTGGGATCATAGACGATCTCGCAGAGCTTCTTCTCAAACACGGCGTCGAAATACATATCTTCGGGTTCCTGCACGCCGGGCTCGGGATCCCACATCAGGAAGCTGTAGCCTTCCTTGGTCGGCTCATTCGCCGGCAGCAGGATATCGGTATCGACGAGATTCTCCGTCACGTCGAATTCCTCATCGTCCACCATGAAGTGCGCCTTGTAGGTCGCCGCGTCCGCGGACGCCTGCAGGACCACATCCTCAGCAGGCATGCTGAACGGGAAGGTCACTGTGGTGCTGTCCTTGGTGTTGATCCAGGCATCCTCTTTGTAGCCGTCGGGCACGAAGGAGCTGTCGATCTCATCCTCGAAGTAGAAGGAGCCGTGATCGATCTCATTGCCGGTGGCATCCAGCCAGGTCAGCGTGTATTCACGCGGGCTGTACATCGCGGTGAATTCCTTGTCTTCCTTCACCGTCTCCGGCAGATCGGCATCCCAGCCGATGAAGTCCCAGCCCTCGCGGGTCGGTTCTTCGGAGGCCTGCGGCACGTCGCCGTAATGATAGACGTCGGAACGCAGGGAAGTGTCATCCGAGAACTTGCCATCGCCGGCGTCAAAAATGTAGGTATACTCCGCAAGATCCTCGATCGCATAGAGGTCGAGATCCTTCGCGGGCATCGTCATGGTCGCGGTGTTGACGATCGTGCTCTCGTCGCCCTCGGTCAGCGCCCAGCCCTTGAATTCATAGCCTTCACGCACGGGGTTGCCGTTGTTGCCCTGGAACTCGGGCAGCGCAGCGCCGTAGAGAACGTAGTCATAGCTGTCGACCTGCGCGCCGTTGCTGTCCGTATAGTGATAGCTGAGCGTGTAGGGCGCTCTCGCGAAATACAGAACGGCGTCGGTGGTCACGGTTTCGCTCACGACGGCGGTGGTCACGTTGGGCATGGTCTCATCGAGAACGAAGCCCTCGGTCGAGGTCGTGGAGACCGGGTAGGTGCCGAAGCCCACGCCGCTGATCGTTTCCACGCTCGGATCCGCCGGATACGTGCCGTCGGTATTCATGTAGTAGGTCTTGATCAGATAGGAATTGTCGCCCGTATCGGTGGCCTGCCACTGCGCATAGAGGATCTGATCCTCATAGTCATACATGAGGTTCGCCTTCTCGGCCGCAGTCAGGACCGCGCCGTTCGGCTCGAGGGACCAGCCGAGGAAGGTGCTGTTCTCCTTGCGGGGAATGCTGCCGTCGATGCCGGTGACCTGCGTGCCGATCACGCCGCTGAGGGTCTTGGTCGCCGTGCTGTCAGCACCGACGAACGCGCCGCCGTTGGCGTCAAGCACCATGTTGCTGAACACGCTGATCACAGCGGGGTTCGAGGTGGTGTTGACGGTCCAGCCGTTGCCGCTGACATGAAGATCGCCGGCAACGTGCTCTGCGCCCGCCTCATCCGGGCCCTTGGGGAAGCTGTAGAGGCCGGTGCCGCCGGGGGTGATCGCAAACTTCTCAGGCACATAGGCAACGCCTTCCTGCCCGGGGGTCTTGACGTAGTCGTTATCGAGCACCTTGATCTGGTCGAAACGGATCATCCACTCGGTATCGGTCAGCATCTGGTTGCGGGTGCCGGCCGTCTGCATCAGAGAACCGCCGATGAAGCCGTTCTTATCCGCTTCATCCTGCGTGATCTTTTCGTCCCTGAGGCCGCGGCGGATCGCGCCGCTGTTTTCCGCCCAGTACATCGGCTGATAATCTTCGATCTGAAGCGCATCGCCCATGAAAGAGCTGTTGTAGGTCGCGATATCGTTGACAGCATCGCCGGGGTTCTTGCTGTCGATCGCGAAATAGCTCTTGTCGAACGCAAAGCCGATATCGAGCAGGCCGGTGTAATAATCGGTCGCCGCATAGTAAAACATCTGCAGCTCCTCACCGGGCTTTGCGCGGGTCGTTTCAATCCACTCGCCGCTGTCGGGATCCTGGCGGAAAAACTTCAGCGTCAGAGTCAGACTGTTGCCGTCCTCATTGGCGTAGTCAAAGTCCGCCGCAGACGCCGCCACCGAAATGGTGCCGAGCATGAGCGCGACTGTGAGCAGGATCGCCAATGATTTCTTCAGAATAGTCATGTGCGTATTCTTCCTTCAATCATGATAGCTTTCTAGCATGAAAGTATACTTGCATAGAGTACAAGCTATTTTAGCACAGTTTGGTGAAAAACGCAAGTCTTTCGTTATTATTTATAATAAAAATATTTACAATTTTTTTA